>NZ_JBEIET010000043.1:0-15839 GCF_040382755.1 Flavobacterium sp. | reverse complement strand
TTTCAAGATTGAGTTACGCAAAAGCAAACAAGGAAATTACTTCAATAATTTAATTTTGACAAAAAAACCGATACATATTGTTTGGTTCAAACGCGATTTCCGATTAATTGATAATGAAGCTTTGTTTCACGCACATCAATCAGGTGTACCGCTTTTATTGATTTGTTTTTTTGAACCGTCAGTAATGAACTATGACGATTCTGATGTTCGGCATTGGAGATTTATCTACGAATCCATTCAGGATTTGAATAAAAAACTTCAACCATTTAACGCAAAAATTTATTTTTTTCATAATGAAGTCAAAACCGTATTTTCAGAATTAATTCAAAAATTTGAGATAAAAAGTGTTTTCTCCCATCAAGAAATCGGAAATAAGTTAACCTACAACCGCGATTTGGAAATGAAAGCATTTTTTGATTCAAATAATATAGTTTGGAAAGAGTTTCAAATGCACGGTGTCATTCGTAAATTAAAATCAAGACAAGATTGGGACAAACGCTGGGAACAAGTCATGCGTGACACGCCCAAAATTATAAAAGAATCTGAATTAAAAACGGTTGAATTAGATCCTGATTTTTACAACCAAATTAAAGGAGCCGATTTATCAACTGAAATCACCACTCCAAATTCTAATTTTCAACGTGGAGGCGAATATTGGGCCTGGCGTTATTTGGATAGTTTTGTGAAAGAGCGTTATGTCAATTATAGTAAACATATTTCGAAACCTGCCTTGAGTAGAAAAGGATGTAGCCGATTGTCTCCGTATTTAACTTACGGAAATATCAGTATGAGAATGATTTATCAATATACCAATCAGCATTACGAAGCATCCAAAAATAAACGAGCCATTCTCAATTTTGTTTCGCGCTTGCATTGGCATTGTCATTTTATGCAAAAATTTGAAGACGAATGCGAAATGGAATTTGAAAACGCCAACCGAGCTTATGACGTTTTAATAAAACCAAAAAACGAAACTTATATTAAAGCTTGGCAAGAAGGGAAAACGGGTGTGCCAATTGTAGATGCGTGTATGCGATGTTTGGTAGCAACGGGCTATATTAATTTTAGAATGCGCGCCATGGTTGTGTCATTTTTTACTTTTAATTTATGGCAAGATTGGCGTGAATTGCATTTTTTGGCAAGGCAATTTTTAGATTACGAACCCGGAATTCATTATCCTCAAATTCAGATGCAATCGGGAACAACGGGAATTAATACGATACGGATTTACAGTCCAATTAAAAATTCTGAAGAACACGATGCGGAAGGTATCTTCATTAAACAATGGCTGCCCGAATTAGCAGAAGTGCCCGTGCATTTGCTTCACGAACCTTGGAAAATGAATGAAATGGAGCAGCAATTCTATAATTGCATTATTGGCAAAGAGTATCCAGCTCCTATTGTTGATATTGAAGCAACTCGGAAGTATGCCAGCGACATCGTTTGGAGCTTTCGAAAAAAAGACGAAGTGAAACAAGAAGGAAAACGAATTTTGCAAAAACACGTGAGTAACCCCAATAAACCTAAAAATGCGAGGAGTAAAAAAACAAAACCTACCAACTAAAATGTGTATCGTTTGCCAAAAACCATTCGCTTGGCGTAAAAAATGGGAAAAAGTTTGGGACGAAGTAAAATACTGTAGTGATAGATGCAGGAATGAAAGATTGAAAAATTGAATGATTTAAAGATTAAAAAAATGTAAATCTTTAAATTTTTAAATCCTTTAATCTTTAAATAAAAATAAAATGTCAAAAACGTTACGATTAGTTCTCGGAGATCAATTGAACTGCAATCATTCTTGGTTCAAAACCATTGATGATTCTGTTACTTATGTCATGATGGAAATCCGAACAGAAACAGATTATGCCACACATCACATTCAAAAAATAGTTGGGTTTTTTTCGGCGATGCAAGAATTTGCTGCCGAATTACAATCGCAACAACATCAAGTTGTTTATATTCATTTGAATGACACTAACAATCTACAATCGTTTGAGAAAAACATTACAACTTTAATTGAAAAAGAACATTTTACCCATTTCGAATACCAATTTCCAGACGAATACCGTTTAGATGAACAGCTTAAAAATTTGTGTCAGTCGCTTTCTATTACAAGTTCCGTATGCGATTCGGAGCATTTTATGAGTTCAAGAAACGAATTAGGTGATTTTTTCGATGGTAAAAAAACCTTTTTGATGGAAAGTTTTTACCATATGATGCGTAAAAAGCACCACATTTTGATGGAGGGCGACAAGCCTTTGACAGGAAAATGGAATTATGACGGCGAAAATCGAAAAAAATTACCCAAAGACCATAAACCTACTTCGCCTTTGGTTTTCCAAAATGATGTAACCAAAATCGTTTCTGAAATTCAAAAAACAGATATCAAAACCGTTGGAAATATAGATGCTGAAAATTTTGTTTGGCCAATCAATAGAAAGCAATCTTTAGAATTAGTCGATTTTTTTGCAACCGAATGTTTGGCACTTTTTGGGAGTTATCAGGATGCAATGACACCTAACGAATGGTCGTTGTATCACGCCCGACTTTCGTTTTCGATGAATGTGAAACTAATTTCACCTTTCGAAGTGATTCAGCGAGCTATTACAGAATGGGAAAATCGACCTAATGAAATTGCCTACCATCAATTGGAAGGATTTGTGCGTCAAATTATTGGTTGGCGCGAATATATGCGAGGTATTTATTGGAACAAAATGCCCGAATATGCCACAATGAATTATTTCAATCACGAAAATCAGCTACCAGAATGGTTTTGGACAGGAAAAACCAAAATGAATTGCTTGAAAGACGCGATTAACCAATCTTTGAATTATGCGTATGCACATCACATTCAGCGATTAATGGTAACTGGGAATTTCGCTCTTTTAGCTGGAATTCATCCTGATGAAGTCGATGCATGGTATTTGGGAATTTATATTGATGCGATTGAATGGGTAGAAATTACAAACACGCGAGGCATGAGTCAGTTTGCCGATGGCGGAATTGTAGGTACAAAACCTTATGTGAGTTCGGCAGCATACATTGACAAAATGAGTCATTATTGTGGAAGTTGCTTTTATAAAAAGGCTGTAAAAACTGGAGACAAAGCTTGTCCTTTCAATAGTTTGTATTGGAATTTTTATGATAAAAATGAAGATAAATTAGGTAAAAATCCCCGAATTGGAATGATGTATAATGTGTGGCGAAAAATGAAACCCGATGACAAAGTTGCCTTATTGGAACAAGCCGATTATTATTTGAAAAACATCAATAATTTATGATAAAGAATGCATTGGTTTGGTTTAAAACCGACTTACGAATTGAAGATAATGAAACCTTAGTCAAAGCTATTGCTCAAAGCGAGAAGGTAATTCCTGTGTATTGTTTTGACGATTCGCATTTTAAAACTTCGGTTTACGGATTTAAAAAAATGGGGAGTTTTAGAGCACAATTTTTATTGGAATCGCTTGAAGATTTAGATGCTAAATTAAGAGCAATAGGTTCAGGTTTGCGCATTGTAATGGGTAAGCCCGAAGTTGAAATTCCGAAATTAGTTCAAGAATATAAAGCGCAAAAAGTATTTGTCAAACGAGAAGTAGCTTTTGAAGAAAGACAAACCGAGAAAAAGGTTCAAGATGAATTATTTAAATTACGATGTGAATTAGAAAAAGTAAGCACCAGTAAGTTATATCACGCTGAAGACTTGCCTTTTTCTATCAAAGACATCCCCGATGTGTTTACCAATTTTAGAAAAAAAACAGAAAAGGATTCAGAAATCAGACCACCTTTTGAAGCACCAACCAATATTAATTCACCCGAAATTTCGCCATTAGAATTACCAACTTTAGAAGCTTTAGGATTAGCAAAAACTAAAATCGATTCTCGTGCAGTTTTACAATTTAAGGGTGGTGAAACTGAAGCTATAAAACGATTACAACATTATTTTTATGATACGCAGTGTTTGTCAATTTATAAAGAAACCCGCAACGGAATGGTAGGCGCTGATTATTCGTCAAAATTTTCTGCTTGGTTGGCTATGGGTTGTATTTCACCTCGATTCATTTATGCAAAAATTAAAAAATACGAAAAGCAATTTGGCGCGAATGACTCTACTTATTGGTTGGTTTTTGAATTGCTTTGGCGCGATTTCTTTCGATTTATGTTTAAAAAATACCAAACCAAATTTTTCTTATATGAGGGAATCAAATCAGAGAAAGTAAATTCAAAATCTTTAAATGAGAAATTGCTATTACAATGGATTAATGGAACAACACCTTCTGATTTTATCAATGCCAATATGCTCGAATTACAACAAACGGGCTTTATGAGTAATCGAGGGCGACAAAACGTAGCGAGTTATTTTTGTAATGAACTCAATATGGATTGGCGAATTGGTGCTGCTTATTTTGAAGAACAATTAATTGATTACGATGTGTGCAGTAATTGGGGGAATTGGGCCTATTTGGCTGGAGTGGGTAACGATCCAAGAGGACATCGTTACTTTAATATTGAAAAACAGGCTGCCGATTATGATAAAAACAAAGCGTTCCGTTATTTATGGTTAAAATAAAAAAGAGTTAAAAGTTGCAACTTCAAAAATAATTTGTAAATTTGCACTCGTATTGAGATAAACTCAATCTACATAATAATCATTTAAATAATATTAGCATGTATTTGACTAAAGAAACAAAAGCTGAAATCTTCGCTAAACACGGAGGGAAAGCTGAAAACACAGGTTCTGCAGAAGGACAAATTGCGTTATTCACATTTAGAATTTCACATTTAACAGAACACTTGAAAAAAAATCGTCACGATTTTAACACAGAAAGATCGTTAGTACTTTTAGTAGGTAAAAGAAGAAGTCTTTTAGATTACTTAAAGAAAAAAGATATCTTAAGATACCGTGAGATAATTAAAGAATTAGGAATTAGAAAATAGTATACTAAAGGGGCTTTGTGCCCCTTTTTGTTTGCAAATAAGCAGAAAAGTTTGGTTTTTCATTGGGTTAGAGACACGACTACAACACCTTTACAACAACAACACAACTAACCCTTTGTATAACCTTTGAGAATTAAATTTATGATTCCACAATTATTTGTAGAAAAAATCGATTTAGGTGATGGCAGAAGCATCACAATCGAGACAGGTCGTTTAGCGAAACAAGCTGACGGTTCTGTAGTAGTAAGAATGGGTGATACGATGATCCTTGCCACGGCAGTAGCATCTCGTAACATCAACCCAAGTGTAGATTTTTTACCTTTAACAGTAGATTATCGTGAAAAATTTGCAGCCGCTGGTCGTTTTCCAGGTGGTTTCTTCAAAAGAGAAGCGCGCCCAAGTGATAGCGAAGTATTAACGATGCGTTTAGTTGACCGTGTTTTACGTCCACTTTTCCCAGACGATTACCATGCGGAAGTTCAAGTTATGATTCAGTTAATGTCTCATGACGAAGAAGTAATGCCTGATTCATTAGCTGGTTTAGCCGCTTCAGCAGCATTAGCTGTTTCAGATATTCCTTTTTACAACTTAATTTCTGAAGTACGTGTTGCACGTATCGATGGAAAATTTGTAATTAACCCAAGCAGAGAAGACTTAGCGAAATCTGACATCGATATGATGATTGGTGCTTCTATGGATTCTGTAGCAATGGTTGAAGGAGAAATGAAAGAAATTTCAGAAGCAGAAATGGTAGAAGCTATCAAATTTGCTCACGAAGCTATTAAAGTTCAAATTCAAGCACAATTACGTTTACAAGCTGCTTTTGGTAAAAAAGAAACGCGTACTTACGAAGGTGAGAGAGAAAACGAAGAAATTTACAAAAAAGTAAAAGCTGCTGCTTACGATAAAATTTATAATATCGCTAAAGTAGGTTCGGCTAAACACGAAAGAAGTGCTGCATTTGCTGAAGTAAAAGAAGAAGTAAAAGCGTTGTTTACAGAAGAAGAATTAGCAGCTGATGGTGATTTAGTATCTAAATATTTCTATAAAACGAATAAAGAAGCCGTTCGTAACGTAGTATTAGAATTAGGCATTCGTTTAGATGGTAGAAAAACAACTGACATCAGACCAATTTGGTGTGAAACAGATTATTTACCAAGAGTACACGGTTCGTCTTTATTTACACGTGGTGAAACACAAGCGTTAGCTACAGTAACATTAGGAACTTCAAGAGAAGCCAATCAAATAGATTCTCCATCTGAACAAGGTGAAGAAAAATTCTATTTACATTATAACTTCCCTCCTTTCTCAACTGGAGAAGCAAAACCTCTAAGAGGAACTTCAAGAAGAGAAGTAGGTCACGGAAATTTAGCGCAAAGAGCATTAAAAAATATGATTCCTGCTGATTGTCCTTATACTATCCGTATTGTATCTGAAGTATTAGAATCTAACGGTTCGTCTTCTATGGCAACAGTTTGTGCTGGTACAATGGCATTAATGGATGCTGGTGTACAAATGGTAAAACCAGTTTCTGGAATTGCGATGGGATTAATTACTGATGGTGAAAAATTTGCTGTATTGTCTGATATTTTAGGTGATGAGGATCACTTAGGAGATATGGACTTTAAAGTAACTGGAACTGCTGACGGTATTACTGCTTGTCAAATGGATATTAAAATTGATGGTTTACGTTATGATATTATGGAGCAAGCTTTAGGGCAAGCACGTGATGGACGTTTACATATTTTAGGAAAATTAACAGACACAATTGCAGCTCCAAGAGCTGAGGTTAAAAAACATTCTCCAAAAATCATTACAAGAACTATTCCTGGAGCATTCATTGGAGCTTTAATTGGTCCTGGTGGAAAAGTAATTCAAGAATTACAAAAAGCTACTGGAACTACTATCGTAATTAACGAAGTGGACGAACAAGGTGTAGTTGAAATCTTAGGTACAGATCCTGATGGAATTGCAGCTGTTTTAGCCAAAATAGATTCTATCATTTTCAAACCAACAATGGGAGAAGCTTACGAAGTGAAAGTAATTAAAATGTTAGATTTTGGTGCGGTAGTAGAATATACAGCTGCTCCAGGAAACGAAGTTTTATTACACGTATCTGAATTGGCTTGGGAACGTACAGAAAACGTAACGGATGTAGTAAATATGGGCGATGTATTCCAAGTGAAATACTTAGGTGTTGACCCTAAAACACGTAAAGAAAAAGTGTCAAGAAAAGCACTTTTACCAAGACCTCCAAGAGAAGAGAAAAAAGATGACGCTCCAAAAGCATAATCTTATTTTTTAAATAGTTTAAATCCCGATAGTGTAAAAAGTATCGGGATTCTTATTTTTTTATAACATTTTGTAACTTTTTTATTTTTCTTGCGTATAACAAATAGAACATTTAACGTGAAGGGGAAAATTCAATGAGACAACTTAAAATAACCAAGCAGGTTACCAATCGTGAAACTGCTTCCTTAGACAAATATTTACAAGAAATTGGTAAGGTAGATTTAATTACTGCCGACGAAGAAGTAGAATTAGCACAACGTATTAAAGCGGGTGACCAACGCGCCTTAGAAAAATTAACGAAAGCCAATTTACGTTTCGTAGTATCGGTTGCCAAACAATATCAAAATCAAGGTTTAACTTTACCCGATTTAATTAACGAAGGAAACTTAGGTTTAATTAAAGCTGCACAACGTTTTGATGAAACACGTGGTTTCAAATTCATTTCATATGCGGTATGGTGGATTCGTCAATCGATTTTACAAGCGTTAGCAGAACAATCTCGTATCGTACGTTTGCCTTTGAACAAAATTGGTTCTATCAATAAAATCAACAAAATGTATGCTTTGTTAGAGCAATCTAATGAAAGACCACCTTCTGCTGAGGAAATTGCAAAAGAATTAGATATGACCGTAAATGACGTAAAAGAGTCTATGAAAAACTCTGGTCGTCACTTATCAATGGATGCACCACTTGTAGAAGGAGAAGATTCTAATTTATACGATGTATTACGTTCAGGTGAATCACCAAATCCAGATAGAGAATTAATTCACGAATCACTTCAAACTGAAATTGAACGTGCTTTAGAAACCTTAACTCCAAGAGAAGCAGATGTAGTGCGCTTGTATTTTGGTTTAAGTGACCAGCATCCAATGACGTTAGAAGAAATTGGCGAAACTTTCGATTTAACTCGTGAGCGTGTGCGACAAATTAAAGAAAAAGCAATTCGCAGATTGAAACATACTTCAAGAAGTAAAATATTAAAAACTTATCTTGGATAAATTCCAATAAAAAAATTCCAAATCTCAATTTAGACTTTATCGGTCAATTTTGGAATTTGGAATTTTATTTTTGGAATTTTACGGTGAACAATACAAACTATAAAATGAAAAACACTTTAATCGCTCCTTCGGTTTTAGCAGCAGACTTTGCTAATTTACAACGCGACATTGAAATGATTAATGCCAGCGAAGCCGATTGGTTTCATATTGACATTATGGATGGCGTTTTTGTACCGAATATTTCTTTTGGTATGCCCGTTTTGCAAGCTATTTCAAAACACGCTACCAAAACTATAGATGTACATTTAATGATAGTAGATCCTGATAGATACATAACTACTTTTGCTAAATTAGGCGCGAATGTATTGACAGTTCATTATGAAGCTTGCAATCATTTACACCGAACGCTTCAGGCAATTAAAGCAGAAGGTATGAAAGCTGGAGTTGCAATAAATCCTCATACAAGTGTAAAAGTTTTGGAAGACATCATTCAAGATATTGACTTAGTATGCATTATGAGTGTAAATCCAGGTTTTGGCGGACAAAGTTTCATTGAAAAAACGTATGACAAAGTCAGCCAATTAAAAGAAATGATACAAAGATGCAAAGCCAACACCATTATAGAAATTGATGGTGGGGTAACCAATAAAAACGCAAAACAATTAGCGGACACTGGCGCTGATGTTTTAGTAGCTGGAAGTTACGTTTTTGGAGCACAAGACCCAATCGCCACTATTGCCGATTTGAAACAAATTACGAAATAAAAAGTAATCCAATCATAAAAAAAATCCTTCCCAAAAAGAAGGATTTTTTGTTTATAACGATTTTCTCAAAATTAACTGACTTTCGTTTTCTATTTTTTCTTTCGTATTATTCAAAATCATTTCTGCTAAACGGATTCCCATTTCACTAAAATTAGTTGAAATAGTTGTAATGCCTTTAGCAACCACTTTTTTCAAAGGCGTATCGTTATAAGAAATCAACCCAATATCTTTTCCAATTGTTAATTTATTTAAGGCCGCATTTTCAATAATTGTTACTAAATCCCTATCATTTGGTAAAATATAAACATCGCCTTTTTGAAGAGAATCCACTATAAATTCCGACTTAATTTCATACTCAAAATGATACGTAGTACAGAAAATTTCAAAGCCCAACACCATTCCAATGGGTTCTTTTTTTCCAGGAAAAATCAAAACCAATTTCTTATATTTTTTTAACCGTTTCAACCCTTTTTCTAAAGCGGTAAAAATATCCTTCACAAAATTCTGATACACCGCTGGATACTTTTTTAAATCGTCTCGAGTTTGATCTAAAATATACGTTTCATCCAAAGGCAATTTATTAATAATTTCAGTGGTATGTTCTAAATTAGAAGGCATAATAATGTATTTGGAATAATTACCAATACTGTCTTGTATCAATTTAGCAAACACGTCTCTATTAAAATGATGAAAAAAAATATCCACATTTGCCTTGTCATTAATCGCATCTATAAACGAATTATAAATTTCTTCCTTAAAAGCATTTAATTCGTCAAACAAAAGAAAGATGCGCTGTTCGGATTTAAAATCTACACTCTTAATAAAATATCCTTTTCCTAAAATAGCATAAATAACGCCTCGTTTTTTTAATTCGTTATACGCTAACAATACCGTGTCTCTTGATAAATTATGCCTTAAGCAAATCTTATTTATGGAAGGTAGTTTCTCGTTTTTAACCAATTTATGCAACAAAATTGCCTTTTCTATTGAAAAAATAATTTGCTTATATTTCGGAATTGAAGAAGTTGTATCAATAATTATCATAAAAACAAATGTATGAAACTGGTAGTTAAAAAACAACAAACTGGTAGGTACCGGTATGATATTATTTATAAAAAATATAAATTTGAATAGTAATCAAAATACCTTTAATAAAATTGTCAAGTAGTCAAAAAGAAAATCAAAATATAACTTCATTCGGATGTGCTTCGAATGGGCAAGAATCATTTTGCTATACATTACGAAATTCAAATGGTGTAGAAATAGCAATTATTGACTATGGTGCTACTATTCAATCTATAAAAATACCCGTATCATCAGCAAAAAAAGTAGATGTTGTGTTGGGTTTTGATGCTGTTTCTGGTTATGAAAAATCATTTTCGCTTTCGGGTGTTCCCTTTATTGGTGCAGTGGTGGGAAGGTATGCCGGGAGAATAAAAAATGCAACTTTCAAAGTAAATGATGAGGTTTTTCAACTTAATAAAAATTTAGGCGGACATCATTTACACGGAGGAAAATCAAACTTTAGCAACAACTTTTGGAACGTTATTTCATTTTCAAATAACAGCATCACTTTAGAATACATTTCAAAAGATTTGGAAGAAAATTATCCTGGAGAACTCACCACACAAGTAACTTATTCCTTAAGTGAAACGGATATTCTAGCTATTGATTATACTGCAATAACAACAAAAGATACCATAATAAATTTAACACAGCATAGCTATTTCAATTTAGACGGACACGAAAACGGAATTGAAAACCAAGAGCTACAAGTAGCAAGTTCAGAAATTTTAGAAACCGATGAAGAAAATGTTCCTATAGGAAAATTTTCAAATATTACTAATACTTCATTTGATTTTTTAACTTTCAAAAATTGCCCAACAAAAATTGATACTTCATTTGTAATTTCTGATAATTCTACGTCTGTTGCTACTTTAAAAAGTGCCACAAACAAAATACAAATGAAGGTTTTCACCAACCAACCTTCAGTTCATATTTATGTTGGTGGCGATTGCAATACTGAAGTAATAGGAAAAAATAATGTAAATTACCATCCTTTAAGTGGTATTTGCTTTGAAACGCAAAATTTTCCGGACGCTCCAAACCAAAGTCATTTTCCAAATGCGGTTTTAAGAAAAGACGAAACCTACCATCAAAAAACTAGTTTTAAATTTGAAAAAATATAACCTATGAAATCTGTAATTAAATTTGTCTGTTTTATTCTTGCGCTATTTGTGCTTTCTTGTTCTTCAAATGATCCAGAAGTAACGCCTGCTCCTATTCCAAATATTCCAACTTCAGACGATTTTATTCGTGCTGCAGATATGTCGTATTTACCATTAATTGAAAGCGAAGGCACCATTTATAAGAAAAACGGAGTGGCAGAAAATGCTATCACTACTTTGAAAAATGCAGGTTGCAATACCATTAGGATCAGAGTTTGGAAAAATCCATCGACTACTAGTTCAAGCTTAGCGGAAGTAAAAGCCTTGGCTTTAAGAGTCAAACAAGCGGGTATGAAAGTTTGGTTAACTGTTCATTATTCTGATACTTGGGCAGATCCTGGCAATCAAACACCGCCATCGGATTGGGCGAGTTTATCATTTGCCAATTTAAAAACAGCCGTTAGCACTTATACTACGTTACTAATGACTGAAATTCAGCCAGACATTATCCAAATTGGAAATGAAATAAACAGCGGATTTCTTTGGCCGCAAGGGCATTTAATTAATAACGAATCGCAATGCTTACAACTTATTTCGGCAGCAAGTACTGCCATAAGAAATCAATCTGCTACAACAAAAATAATGATTCACTATGCAGGAATTGGAAGTGGTGCCACTTGGTTTTTTAATAAAATGAGTAGTATAAACTATGATTATATTGGGTTGTCTTATTATCCGGTTTGGCACGGTAAAATACTTTCAGATGTGAATGCTACCATTACTTCTTTAGGAGAAACACATAATAAAAAAGTGATTATTGCCGAAACCGCCTATCCGTTTACCTTAGGATATAACGATTATACAAATAATATTTTAGGATTGGCCAATCAATTAGTACCTACGTATCCTGCTACAAACCAAGGACAAAAGGAGTTCCTTTTAGCTATAAAAAATCTTGTAAAACAAAATTCAAAAGGATTAGGCTTTTGTTATTGGGGTGCCGAATGGGTAGCATTTAGAGGTCCAACAGCTACAAATGGTTCGTCTTGGGAAAATCAGGCGTTGTGGGATTTTAACAACAATGCACTTCCTGTGATGGATGCGTTTAGTCAAAACTAAGATGAAAAATTCACTTATATTATTTCTGGTTTCGCTAGTTTTTACTTCTTGTACAAGCACCAAAAACGCTTTTGTAAAAGGAGCTGATATTGGTTGGTTACCTCAAATGGAAGCCACAGGTTATACCTTTTATGACCAAGACGGAACAGAAAAAGAATGCTTACAATTACTGAAAGACAGAGGTATGAACTCAGTACGATTACGCGTATGGGTAAACCCAAATACCGATAAAGCCAGCGGACATTGTAGCAAAGAAGAAACGGTTGCGATGGCATTACGAGCTCAGAAAATGGGAATGCGTGTAATGATAAACTTCCATTATTCAGATTCTTGGGCAGATCCTGCCAAACAATACAAACCAAAAGCTTGGGAAACACATTCATTTCCAGAATTATTAAATGACGTTTACAACCATACGTATGAGGTAATTTCAGCTTTAAAAGCCGCTGGCGTAACTCCAGAATGGGTACAAATAGGAAATGAAATTCCTGGCGGAATGTTGTGGCCAGAAGGCAGCACCAATAATTGGAAACAATTAGGACAGTTGTTAAACAAAGGCTATGAAGCTACAAAAGCAGTAGATAAAAAAATAAAAGTAATTGTTCACGTTGATGAAGGCAATAACAATACTAAATTCAGAACATTTTTTAATAATGCTACGGCACAAAACGTAAAATATGATATTATTGGTTTGTCGTATTATCCGTTTTGGATAAAAAAAGATTATACTGAAACCATTGCCGACTTAGAATTCAACCTAAACGATATGGTTAAACGCTATAATAAAGACGTGATGATAGTTGAAGTTGGCGGCGAAGATGATAAAGTTCAAAACACCTACGAATTATTAAAAGCTACAATAGAAGCCGTAAAAAAAGTACCCAATAATAGAGGTTTAGGCGTTATGTATTGGGAACCACAAGGCGCCAAATCGTGGAGTGGTTATAGCTTAAGCGCTTGGCAAAACGATGGAAAGCCTTCACCCGCTTTAGATGCTTTTAAAGAAAATTAAAACTATGAAAAACACATTAGTACTATTGAAAAACAAATCCGTTTTAATTATTTTGCTTCTTTTTGCGATTACAAACGTAATGGCGCAAGAAAAAATAAGTTTAGATGAAGATTGGAAATTTCATTTCGGTCACGCAGCAAATGCAGAAAAAGATTTCGACTACAGTAAAACCGCTTTACTTCACAAATCGAATGTTTATGCAACCACAATTGTACATCCAAAATTTGTTGATAGTACGTGGCAAAATATCAATGTACCGCACGATTGGTTAGTGGAACTTCCGTTTGTAAAATCAGAACAGGTTGAAATGGATAGCCACGGCTACAAACCCGTTGGTGGTGCCTATCCCGAAACAAGTATTGTTTGGTATCGCAAACATTTTTCGGTAGACAAATCAAAAAGCAACAAACGTTTCGAAATACAGTTTGATTGCATTTACAGAAATGCCGAAATTTGGTTAAATGGTTTTTACGTAGGAACTAATTTTAGTGGCTATGTAGGCAATTCCTATGACGTATCCGATTATATTAATTTTGAAGGTGATAATGTACTCGTAATTCGTGTGGATGCTTCGCAATATGAAGGTTGGTTTTATGAAGGTGCTGGAATTTACAGACACGTTTGGTTACACATAACAGACAAAATATTCATTCCAGAAGATGGCGTGTTTGTGTATGCGGATGTAAAAGATAAAAAAGCAACGGTTACGGTTGAAACAACGGTACAAAACAATCTTTTGAGCCAAGCAAATGCTACAGTTTATTCTTATATTACCGATAGAAAAGGAACTGTTTTAGCCAAAACCGCTACTCAAAAAATCAAGTTGGACAGTCGAAAAGACCAAACCATCAAACAACAGGTAGCCATAAAAAATCCAGAACTTTGGTCGCTAGAAAATCCATATTTATACCGAGTTGTTTCTGTTTTACAATCTGAAAATCAAATCGTTCATCAAACCAAAACCCGTTTCGGAATTAAAACCGTAAAATTTGATGCCAAAGAAGGATTTTTCTTAAATGGTAAACCCCTAAAAATTCAAGGTACCAACAACCATCAAGACCACGCGGGTATTGGAAGTGCCCTACCCGATTATATGCAATATTACCGCATAAAATTATTAAAAGAAATGGGTTGCAATGCATACAGAGCAAGTCATAACGCCCCAACTCCAGAACTTTTAGAAGCGTGTGATAGTTTGGGAATGTTGGTACTAGACGAACAACGTTTATTAAACAGCAGTCCAGAATATATCGATCAGTTTACGCGTATTTTAAAGCGAGACAGAAACCATCCTTCAGTGTTTTTATGGTCTATTGGAAATGAAGAACAAAACATACAAGGCAATGAATACGGCAAAAAAATTGCACAAACGCTATTGGCCATTCAAAAAGATATCGACCCATCACGAACCAGCACGTATGCTGCCGATATGGGAAATGATTTTAAAGGGGTAAACGAAGTAATTCCTATTCGAGGATTTAATTACAGAGAATATGCTGTAGCCGATTATCATAAAGACCATCCCAATCAACCGCTTTTGGGTACCGAAATGGGAAGTACCGTAACCACAAGGGGTATTTATGAAAAAGATGAAACTAGAGCCTACGTTCCAGATCAAGATATTACGCATCCTTGGTGGGCGAGTAAAGCCGAAACGTGGTGGAAATTGGCTGCAGAAAACAACTACTGGTTGGGTGGATTTATTTGGACAGGTTTTGATTATCGTGGGGAACCAACCCCTTATAAATGGCCTAATATCAACTCGCATTTTGGAATTATGGATGTGTGTGGCTTTCCAAAAAACATTTATTATTACTATAAAAGTTGGTGGACGAATGAAGATGTGTTACACCTTTCCCCACATTGGAATTGGCCTGAAAAAGTGGGCAAACCAATTGATGTTTGGGTAAATTCAAATGCAGATGAAGTAGAACTTTTTTTAAATGAAAAAAGTTTAGGTAAAAAAACAATGGAAAGAAACAGTCATTTACAATGGAATGTAATGTACGAACCTGGAACTTTAGAAGCTATTGCTTACAAAAAAGGTAAAAAAATTACTGCAAAAATTGAAACAACAGGACAAGCGACAACTGTGGTACTCACTCCAGATAAAACTATTTTATTGGCTGATGGAAAAGATGCGACTGTTGTAAATATTTCAATTACAGACGAAAAAGGAAGAGAAGTGCCAACGGCGAATTACCTAATTGCATTTACCATTTCTGAAAACGCAAAAATAATTGGCGTAGGAAATGGCGACCCGAGTAGTCACGAAGCAGATACGTGTAAAGAAGGTAACTGGCAAAGAAGTGCGTTTAACGGAAAATGCCAAGTAATTATTCAAGCGGGTAAAAATGTGGGTGACATAAAACTAGAAGCCAAATCAAACGGATTGAAATCTGGCGCTGTGCTTTTACAATTAAAAAAATAAAATACTGAAACAAATTCAGCATAAAATGAAGAAAAAACTCATTCAAAATACCAAAGACCATTTTGAAAAATTATTTCAAAAACCTGCGAAACATATCTTTCTTTCACCAGGAAGAAT
>NZ_JBEIET010000042.1:0-15888 GCF_040382755.1 Flavobacterium sp. | reverse complement strand
TCCATTTTGTCGTCTTCACAAATAGAATCGCCGATATTTCCGCCCATCGCTTTAATGAAGGTAAACGTCATTCCGCCACCAATAATCATATGGTCTACTTTGTCTAAAATGTTTTCAATAATGGTGATTTTAGAAGACACTTTACTTCCTCCAAGTATTGCGGTTACTGGTTTTTCTGAGTTTTTTAATACTTTGTTGATGCTTTCAATTTCTTTTGCTAATAAAGCGCCGAAACATTTATCATTTGGGAATTCGTTTGCAATAATTGTAGTTGAAGCGTGCGCTCTGTGTGCTGTTCCGAAGGCATCGTTTACATACACATCGCCTAAACTTGCTAATTCTTTAGAAAAACCAACATCACCAGCTTCTTCTTCGGCGTAAAAACGTAAATTTTCCAATACTAATATTTCGCCATTTTGAAGATTTGCAGCGGCTTCTTTCGCAATTTCACCTCTACAATCTGAAGCAAATTTTACTTTTTTTCCTAAAACTTCTTCAATTTTATAAACAATATGGCTCAAAGAATATTTATCTTCTTTTCCTTTTGGTCTTCCTAAGTGCGACATTAAAATAACCGCTCCGCCATCGTTTAAAATCTTATCAATAGTTGGTTTTGCCGCTTCAATTCGATTCGCATCGGAAACGTTAAAATTTTCGTCTAAAGGGACATTAAAATCTACACGGATTAACGCTTTTTTGTTTTTAAAATTGATGTCGAAGATCGTTTTCATAGGAAATAGGTTCTAAATTGTTGTTTATGATATTTGCAAATATAAAAGTTTGATTTTAAAACCAAGATAAAAATCGCTTATATTTGCTACATGTTATTTAAAGATATATTAGGTCAAGACCACATTAAAAACTATTTAATTACGACTGCCAACGCAGGACGGATTCCGCACGCGCAATTATTTATTGGGCCTGAAGGTTCTGGAACCTTACCAATGGCTATGGCATATGCACAATATATTTTATGTAACAATTCCGAAGGCGAAAACACTACCGGAAACAGTGCTTGTAATTTAAAATTTGAACATATTTCGCACCCTGATATGCATTTTGTGTATCCCATTACATCTACAGATGAAGTGAAAGGAGACAGCGTTGTAAGTACAAATTTTTTAGACCAGTGGCGCGGTTTTGTTAAAGAAAACCCATACGGAAGTTTATTTGATTGGTACAAAAAATTAGAAATTCCTAAAAAACAAGGAATTATTAGTGTTAAAGAATCGGCAGCAATTAATAAAAATTTATCATTAAAAGCATACGAAGGTGGCTATAAGGTAATGATTATATGGATGGCCGATAAAATGAGAACTGACGCGGCAAATAAATTACTGAAACTATTAGAAGAACCGCCCGAAAAAACAATTTTTATATTAATTTCTGAAAGTATTGACGATTTATTGCAAACAATTATTTCGCGTTGTCAAGTAGTTGATTTTTTAGCATTACCAGAGCAAGTAATTACGGATGCCTTAATTGCCACACATAAAGTCGAGGCTAATTTAGCTAAAAAAATAGCACATCAATGTGAAGGAAATTATAACAAAGCACTTCATTTATTGCATAAAGATGATGATGATAGTGTTTTTGAAGAATGGTTTATCAATTGGGTGAGAGCCGCTTTTAAAGCCAAAGGAAACGCAAGTGTAATTGCTGATTTAATTTCTTGGAGCACCACAATCGCTAAAGAAGGCAGAGAAACGCAAAAGAACTTTTTGCAATTTTGTATTCAATTTTTTCGACAAGCCTTGTTGTTGAATTATAAAGCAACTGATTTAGTATATTTAGAACCTAATTTTGAGAATTTTAAATTAGAAAAATTCGCACCATTTGTTCACGGAAATAATATTGCAGATATTTTTAAAGAATTGGAAGACGCAATGTATCATATTGAAAGAAATGGAAACAGTAACATTATTTTAACCGATTTATCGATAAAATTAACACGACTATTACATAAAAAAGAAATAAATTAAAAACAAAAACTATGAATGAATTTGCACTGATATTATTAGCTTTTTTAGCGATTACATTTTTACAATCCGGTTACGATAAAATAGCTGATTGGAACGGAAATGTAAGTTGGTTAAAAGGTCATTTTTCTCAAACTTTTTTAAAAAATCAAGTCCCAGCGGCTTTACTTACTATTTTAGCTTTAGAAATTGTAGCTGGTGTATTGTCTATTATGGGAATTGCCGAAAACATAACGAGTGGTCGAACAATAATGGGTGATTATGCCTGTATGGTTTCTTGTGTAACGTTATTGCTGTTGCTTTTTGGACAACGTGTAGCGAAAGATTACGATGGCGCCAGAACGATTGTAATTTATTTAATTCCAGCTTTGTTGGGGGTGTATTGGCTGTAATTTACGCGTCCATTTTGTCATGCTGAAAGCATCTCTTTTTGTTGAATTGAAAAAAGTTGTGATGTTTTTCCACGCTTTTTTCGCACAGTTTGTCTTGCTGAAAGCATCTCAAGTCAAATCGTATCGTTTAAAAAATCCAAATTTGTATTGAAATTTTTAATGAGTTCCAGTTTACGATCTCGTTTCATTAATTTAATTTCTTTTTCTCTTTCTATTGCTTGTTGAACCCAACCATAATGTTCATAATATAGCAGGTAAGACACATTGTATTTTGCAGTAAAACTATTTGGATTTAATTTTGATTTGTGTTCGTGCAATCTTCTTTTTAGATTATTGGTCATTCCTGTATAAAGCACTGTTTTTGCTTTATTTGTAAGAATATAAACGTAAAAATTATAAATTCCTTCTGTAAATTCGATCATTGATTTTGGCGGTTAAAATTATTAATATTATGCGAGACCCTTTCAGGGTGACAAACTGTGTGGTAAAACTATATGCTTAATTCTTCAAGCTTACTTTAAACAAACGCAACTCTTCCCAAGAAAATTGATTGCCATATTTTTCTTTTAAAATACCCAAACCTTCATCGTTATAGCCTTTAAACGCTTCTTCTAAGGCTGCAATTTTTTCATCGGACATAATATCTGAAATGGTAATCGCTTCCATTTGAATAAGTTTCGTAAAATGGGAATAAATTGAACTTACGGTTAATTTTCTTTTCGCAGCAATTTCTTCCACAGATAAATTTTGTTTCCAAAGCTCTAATGTGATTTCGATTGTAGATTTTTTTGGTTCTGTTGATTTGGCTTTTTTGGATTTCGTTTTTTTACTAAAAGTTTCCGAATAATCTTTGGCTACAAAACCATCAATTTCTTTGAATTTTTCCGATAACGAAGCAATTTTATTAATTTTATAGTACTTCATTTCGTCTGAAGACATCGTGCTTTTATTAAAATCAATTCCGTTAACTAAATTTTTAATTAACAACTTCGATTTTTTCAATTGCAAAACTGTTTTAACTTGAATTTCTTCTAATTCCAAAAGTTCATCGTGAAACGTTTTTACTTTTTTTAAGTTACTCACTTCCGCAATTTTCAAAAGCAAATCGGTTACCTGATAATCTAATGTTTTAAAATAATAATCATATGCCGCCTCGCAACGTTCTGCCAGAAAAGGAATATCTATAGTTTCTTGGAAACAAATTTTCTGGATTTGATTGCTAAATTTCTGAGAAGAATCCAATAAAGCTGCCAAAATGCTTTCGTTTTGTTGAGCCCAAATACGATATTTCGATTTGGTTGAATTGGTTACTTCGTCGTTATACGAAAATAAATGATTGCGCCATTCTTGAGCCAATTGTCTGAAATCGAAACTTTTACACAATTCTAATCGTAAAAAATGCTTCGTTTCTAATGCTAATGATTTTTCAAGCACAATTTCGTCGGCTTTATTATTGGCGTAATTTAATACTTCGGTATCAGAAGAAATGCCATTTAATTGTATCGGAGAAAGCAAAATTAAGCCTTTTAACGAACGAAGTCGGGATAAAGCCACGTATGCTTGTCCGGGCGCAAAAACACGTGAAACATCTAATGCAGCGTTGTCAAAAGTTAAGCCTTGACTTTTATGAACCGTAATTGCCCAAGCCAATTTTAATGGATAATGACTAAATGTTCCTACGATGGTTTCTTCAATCTCTTTGGTGTCGGGGTTTACTGTATATTTTATGTTTTCCCAAGTGTATAAATCTACTTCAACGGTTTTGTTTTCTTCTTCAAAATGAACTAAAATTTCTTTTTCAGCTAATGAAGTAATTTTCCCTATTTTCCCGTTAAAATAATTTTTTTCAAATGAAGTATCGTTTTTAATAAACATTACTTGCGCGCCTACTTTCAAATCCATTTTTGGTTCAATAGGATACATTTTTTCCGGAAAATCTTCTACAATTTCGGGAAAGTAAGAAACCGTTTTTGCTTTTAATTCTGTTAAAGCCTCTTTATTAATTTCGTCTGCTTTTGCATTGTGCGTGGTAACAATGATACAACCGTTATGGTTTTTGATATTAAAATTTGGATTTACGTATTGATTTAAAACAGCAATGTTTTCCTTGGTAATTTTATTGTTTCGAAGGTTATTTAAAATAGAAATGAATACTTCATCGTCTTGACGATAAATTTTATCCAATTCAATATACAAGGGCGGATTTTGTTGTATTACTTGCGAATGAAAAAAGAACATCCCTTGATAATAGTTTTTTAATTCGTACCATTCTTCTTGCTTAATAACTGGAGGTAATTGCAATAAATCACCAATAAAAAGTACTTGAACGCCACCAAAAGGCGCATCGATTCGACGCACTTTTTGAAGCATAAAATCAATCGCATCCAACACGTCTGGTCGAAGCATAGATACTTCATCAATAATTAGCAATTCTAAATTAATCAGGACTTGTTTTTTAGTGCCGTTCATTCGGAAGTGTTTGCTAATCGTACTTTTCGTTTCAAATTTATATTGATACGAATTGGAATTGACAACTTTATAATCAGGAATAAAAGCCGCAAACGGCAATTGAAACATAGAATGAATGGTAACGCCGCCCGCATTAAGTGCAGCAATTCCGGTAGGGGCAACCACAACCGTGTTTTTGTGTGACGTGGCAATAATTTCTTTAAGAAGTGTGGTTTTTCCAGTACCTGCTTTACCGGTTAAAAAAACAGATTTGTTAGTTTGGTTGATAAATTGCAAGGTGTACTGAGCGGCTTTAGATAAGTGTTTCATTTGGCGTATAGTTTAGGATAATGTTAATGGCAAATAATTGAATTGTTCGTTGATAACAAATTTAATTGAAAAAAAATTCTGAAACAAGTTCGAACTACTAAAATATAAAAAAAGCCCTGATTTCTCAAGGCTAATGTTTTATTTTTTTTCTTTTGTTGCTTTATATTGTTCGTTTAACTCTTTCAGCAGCTTATCTGTTAAGTTATACGAATCTTTTGCATAAATTACAGAAGGAGCATCTTCTGAAGTAGTAAAAATATAATCGAATTTTTCTTTTTTACCGAATTCTCTGATGTGTTTTTTTACTTGTTTAATTAGAGTGTCTTGTAATTTACCGCCTTCAGTTTGAATTTGAGCTAAAACTTGATCTCTTTCTTGTAAAATTTGTTGTTCTCTTTGTTGTAATTCGCCATATTTTTGTTGTGCCCAAGCTTGTCCGTTAGCTTGTGCATTACTTTGAAATGCATCTTTTTCGGCTTGTAATTGTCTGCCTTTGGCCTCTAAAGGACGCCCCATTTCTTCAGATTTAACTTTGAATTTATCATTTTCATCCTTAAACTTTTCGTATTTTTCTAATAGAACAGAAGTATCTATATAACCTGTTTTAAATTCTGCTTTTGACGTGGTAGTTTCTTGACAAGAAATTAATGCTACACTTAATGCAACAATGCTTACTATTTTTTTCATTTTTGTAAAGTATGATTATTTAATTTGTAATCGTTTTTTTAATTTTTGTAAAAATAATAGGTTTCTTTTAATTTTTACTTCTTTTTTGAAAATAAATTAAAAAGGAGGCACTATAAGAAAACTTTATGTGTTGTTAAATATACAATAAGAAATTACTATTAAAAACGGCTTGTTTAAACCTTTATTTTATTAATTAACTTTTTTTGTAAATATTCTTGAGTGTTTTTGCAAGAAAAAGCCTTTAAAACGCGTTTATTTGCTTTTTACTTGTTTTTTATGATGTAAATGTGCGATGAAAACTCATTTTTGAACAATCCTGACACATTTGAACATAAACCGACTAAAAATCCTTTTACGAAACTCATTTTTCCGTTTTTATATTTTTCAGATAAAAGGGAAACATAAAAACTATCAAACCACATTGGTTTCACTTTTTTCAATTCCATATCCACATCCGAAAACAATCTTTTTATACTGGTTTTTGAAAAATGCCATAAATGACGTGGCACATCATACGCTGCCCAAAAACGATTGTAATATTTTGCATCGTATGATTTGTAATTTGGTACCGCTATAATAATGGTTCCGTTTGGCTTAACAATACGTTTTAAATTGGCAATATATTCTTCTAAATTAGGAACGTGTTCTAAAACGTGCCACATAGTTACCGCATCAAAGGTGTTTTCTGGTAAAGCAAAAATATCTTCCGTAAACGAAACGCCCTTATTAGCAGCCAATTGTTTTGCGTCAGAATTTGGTTCGAAACCTAATATCGACCAACCTTGGTTTTTGGCTTCCACTAAAAAATCGCCCGTTCCGCATCCAATATCTAACAACTTACCTTTACTGTTTTGTTCTTTATTAAGTAATGAAACTTTGCCTTTAATGGCATTTCGTTTTACTAAATGATATATTTTTTCAAACAGTGTTCTTTTACCATCTGTGTGCGAAATATAATCTTCGCTTTCATAATACTTAGGTAAAACTTCTAACGACGGAGTAGGGTGTGTTTTTAAAATATCATATTCTTTGTTATACAACAAGGAAAAGGTTTCTTTTGAAACCGAATGATCTTTGACAATTATAAATTGGTTTTCTTCTAAAAAATTCATTTTCTCTTTATTTATTGGCTTTAACAACGTTGTTTCACGTGGAACCTGAAAATTACGATTTTGATTTTTGATTTACGAACCGTTAAATCACAAATCGTAAATCGTAAATCGTAAAAACATTTATCTTCCCATATGAATTAGTAATACCGAAATATCACTTGGTGAAACGCCGCTAATACGTGAAGCTTGTGCTATAGTTGTTGGTCGTATTTTAGTTAGTTTTTGACGCGCTTCGATTGAAATCGCTTTTATTTTATCAAAATCATAGTTGTCTGGAATGCGAACATCTTCAAGACGGTTGACTTTATCCGCGTGATTTTTCTCTTTTTCGATGTAACCAGAATATTTCACTTGAATTTCGGCTTGTTCAATTACTTCCTGATCTAAATTATGCTCTGAAATATAATCTGTAACCGCTTTAAATTTCAAAATATCATCTAAATCAATTTGTGGACGCGAAAATACTTTAAACATTTTGTCACCTTGCGTCATCAAACTGGATCCTTTTGCTTCTAAAATAGGGTTGGCAACTTCTGCCTTAATACTTGTTTCTTTAAAGAAAGTAACAAATTTATCAGAAGCATCTAATTTATATTCCATACGTTTCAAACGATCTTCTTTCGCTAAACCAATTCCATATCCTTTCGGAGTTAATCTTAAATCGGCGTTGTCTTGTCGTAATAAGGTTCTATATTCTGCGCGAGAAGTAAACATTCTGTATGGTTCTTCTGTTCCTTTTGTGATTAAATCGTCAATTAAAACACCAATATATGCTTCATCTCGCTTTAAAATCAAAGGTTCTTTTTCTTGAACTTGTAAAGCTGCATTAATACCCGCCATTAATCCTTGAGAAGCGGCTTCTTCATAACCAGTTGTGCCATTTATCTGTCCGGCAAAATATAATCCATTAATTAGTTTTGTTTCTAAAGTGTGTTTTAGTTGCGTAGGAGGGAAGTAATCGTACTCAATAGCATATCCTGGTCGGAAAAACTTCACGTTTTCGAAACCAACTACAGAACGTAAGGCTTTAAATTGCACATCTTCAGGAAGCGAAGTTGAGAAACCGTTTACATACACTTCACACGTTTTCCATCCTTCAGGTTCAATAAACAATTGATGACGATCTTTGTCTGCAAAACGATTGATTTTATCTTCAATAGAAGGGCAATATCTTGGTCCGATAGATTTAATTCTACCATTAAACATCGGGCTTCTATCAAAACCTTCTCGTAATAAATCGTGAACCACTTCAGAAGTGTAAGTCATAAAACAAGAACGTTGTTCTGTTAATGGTTTTGTAACATCGGAATACGAAAATTTAGAAGGGTTTATATCGCCCGGTTGTTCAATCATTTTAGAATAATCTAAAGAACGACCGTCTACACGAGGCGGCGTACCAGTTTTCATTCTTCCTGATTCGAAACCTAATTTTAATAAATCTTCAGTAATGCCAAAAGAAGCACTTTCACCAGCTCGACCTCCTCCAAATTGTTTGTCTCCGATATGAATTAAACCATTTAAAAAAGTACCATTTGTAAGTACTACCGTTTTGGCTTTAATCTCTAATCCTAAAGATGTTTTAATACCTACAATATGATTTCCTTCAGTTATAATACCCGAAACCATTTCTTGGTAAAAATCTAAATTCGGAGTACCTTCTAACATCATTCGCCATTCTTCTGCAAAACGCATTCTGTCGGATTGACAACGAGGTGACCACATTGCTGGTCCTTTTGAGAGATTCAGCATTTTAAACTGAATAGCCGTTACATCAGAAACAATTCCGGAATAACCGCCTAAAGCATCAATTTCACGAACAATTTGACCTTTTGCAATGCCTCCCATAGCTGGATTACAAGACATTTGAGCAATGTTTTGCAAATTCATAGTAACCAATAAAGTACTACAGCCCATATTGGCAGCAGCAGCAGCGGCCTCGCAACCTGCGTGACCAGCACCTACAACAATTACATCGTATTTTTCTTGAAACATATCTTTTGTTCCACGTGAAACACGTGGTTTTCTTTATGTTTTTTTGTTCCGCGTGGAACAAAAAAACCTGATTATTATATTAAAGTTCCACGTGGAACAGTTTTATTTTTTCGTTTTCTTTTGTGCGCATTAAAATAGCATCTGCGTCTGTTTTGTCTTTGTATCCGCAATAATGCAAAACACCGTGAGCTAAAACGCGTTTTAATTCTTCTTCGAAAGTAACTTTAAAATCAATCGCGTTGTCTTTCACGCGCTCTATGGAAACAAAAATATCTCCACTAATTATATCGCCTTCTGTGTAATCAAAACTAATAATATCTGTAAGCGTGTCGTGGTTTAAATACTGTATATTAATAGCGTGTAAATAGTCATCGTCACAAAAAACATAAGAGATTTCTCCAACGGTTTTGTTTTCAGAAATTATAATGGTTTCTATCCAAGAAGCAAAATGCTTTTCTTGGTCTAAAATAAAATCAGATTCGTAATTAAAACTAATCATTGTTTTTAAAATATTGTTGCACTTTGGTATTAAAATTGGGTTGCAAAGGTAAGCTTTGTCTGTTTAATATTTCTACACTTTTTAAATAATTTAAAAGGACAGGAGGAAGGGGTTTGTTGCTTCCCAGAAAATCTGTTTTGTTAGTATTTGATTCTCTTTTAGTGTCTTGACCTTGTTGTTTAAGTGCTGATTCTAATTTTAATAACTCGTGATTTATTTGTAGTGCACGATTAATATTGTCTTGTGTAAGTCCTTTATTAATTAATTGCTTCTCTAACTCTTTCATTTGGTTTAAAGCGTTTTGTCCATTACCGCCCATTCCGTTTTTGTTTAGTTCGTTTTGCAAGGACTCTCGCAACTCTTGTTGTTCTTTAATTATTTCTAATAATTTGCCCGCATCGCCTTCGCCGTCTTTACCTTCGTTACCTTGTGAGCCGCCTTCACCTTCTTGGCCGGGTTTTTTGCCTTCACCAGGTTTTTTGCCTTCACCGGGTTTTGGTTTGCCGTCTTTCATTTTTTCGCCTAGCCCTTTTTGTTTAGAAATAATATCGGACAATTGGTCGCCTTTTCCTTTACCTGGTTTGGGCTTTCCGCTACCGCCAGAAGAAGACATACTCATACTCATTTCGCTTTGCACATTACTCAGAAAATCTGCTAATTTGTTTGCAGAAGACAATGTGAATTGTTGGTGTGAAATTCCTTTTGAACGAGTTGTGGAAACTAAATTTTCAATGGACTTGTCTAAATTATAATGTATTTCTTCTACTTCTTTTAAAACCAAATCGGAAAGCTTGGGTTGGCGCAAAGACAAAGCAAACAAACTGTCGTCAACGTGCTTGAATTGCGTTTTTAAATCTTGTTGATTTTTAAGTAACGCACTTACATTTGATTTGGAATTAGAAACCGCCTTAAATTGTTTCATTACTTTTTCTTGATCAAATGAAAAAGACAATAAATTATCTAAAATTTGACGCATTACTTTAGCGTCTTCAGCATTGTCTTCCGTTTCACCAGCCGACATCGATTCAGACATTTTTTGGCTCATCTCTTTCATTTTTTGAGCCGCTGCTTTTTGATTCTTTTTAGCTTGTTTTTGGTCTTTCTTTTCTAAATTATCTTCCGCTTTTTGTTGCTCTTGGTCTACGTCTTTTTGGTCGCCTTTATCGTTTGGAATATCCATTGGCGATTTCAATTCTTTGTTCTCTTTTTCTAAATCGTCAAGTTCTTTTTTTAAATCATCGAACTCTTTTGAAAGCTTTTCTTGTTCCTCTTTCGTTGGGCTTTCTTTATCTGAAAGTTTATCTTGTTTATTAGCTAATTTATCTAATTTATCCGCCAGTTGTTCTGCTTTTTGTTCTACATAATATCTTTTAGTTAACTCAACTAATTGTTCTAACGATTTTTGTTGTGTTTTCGCTTGTTGTTTTAATTTGTCGGCTTTATCAAACAATTCGTCTTTTTCTAATTTTTTAGTTAACGCTTCAAGTTCCTTTAAAAGCTTTTCATTTTTCGCAGCTTGTTTCTCGTTTTTTTCTAAACGGTTTAAAAGCTCTTGTTTCATTTCGTCTTTTTGCTCAGGCTTAAATTGTTCGAGATTTTCCTTCATTTTTTCGGAAAATTCTTTCATCATTTCATCTTGCTCTTTTTGACGATTAATAAAGTCTTGAATTTTCTTTTGGTCTTTATAATCTAAGTTGTCTTTTTGCTTATCCAGTTTTTTTAATTTGTCTAATGCTTC
Organism: Flavobacterium sp.; assembly: GCF_040382755.1. Classification (GTDB taxonomy): domain Bacteria; phylum Bacteroidota; class Bacteroidia; order Flavobacteriales; family Flavobacteriaceae; genus Flavobacterium. The sequence continues at coordinate 4,711 of NZ_JBEIET010000042.1, read as the reverse complement.
AAATTGTTTGTCTTGATTGTCAAGCGCTTTTTGTAAACTATTGATGTTGGATTGCTGTTCTTGTAATGATTTTTGCTCTTTTTGCTCTTTTGTTAATTCAGAATGAGAAAAAACGGCTGATTTAGATGATTTTAAACCATTAACTATATCATTATCAAACACTTCGAAATAATATTCGTAATTAATTCCGGGTTGTAACGCAATTCCGTCAGGAAAAGCATATACAAATTGATCAACCACTTTGTTTTTTAAAATCAAGCCTTTTTTGAAAAGAATGTTTGGTTTGTTTTTATCGTAAAACACCATTTGTAATTTAGACATACCATAATCATCAGCTATTTGTCCAATAATTACTTTTTGTTTTAGTTTTAAACTGTCAGGGGTTTCGGTTACTGAAATACTCGGAAACTGATCTTTTAAAATGGTTAATTTATATTGTAAATTCTCGTAGTTTTTAAGTTGCGTGTTTGAAATAGAAATTTGATAATCGGTAGCGTTAGTAATTCGTTTTGCAAATGAAAATTGCGTGGCGTTTTTTTGAAACAAACTAATTGCAGATTGATCTTTAAAAGCTACTTGTGTAGTAGCAAACGTATTTAATTTCCAAGTTACCGTTGTGCCTTCGGGAATAACTGCATTTCCTGTGCCTTGAATAATTTCTGATTTTTTTCCTAAATATTTTGGAAAATTTAATTGCATCGTAAATGATGAAATGGTTGGTACGTTCACCACGTTTAACACATAATCGGCAGAAGTGATTTTGTTAGATTGAAAGTGAAATTTAATATCTTTCTGTACGTTTTCAAACTGATAAGTAAAATTACCCGGCGAAGTGTTTTCTAAAAAATAGGCTTCGTTATTAATTACAATTGACGCGTTTTCTGGAATGATACTTCCAACAGTTTTAACGATTAGCTTAAACGATTTGTTTTGTTCCACGTTTAAAGAAGAAGAAACAATTTCAAACTTAAACGCGGCTGGTTTTTCAAAATTTGTATCGTATTGAACTACTCTGGCAAAACTTTTAGAAATCACATCTGAATTTCCAGAAATATAGAAAAACAAAATAAACAACAACGGAATAAGCGCAAATGGCAAATATTTTTTGTTGGAATTAAAGTTAATAGCGTTTGAAAACGGAACGGGTTGTAAGTTCTTCGCTTTTTGTTCTATAGAGGCTAAAACCAATTCTGAAGGTTCGGTGGTATTAGCTAATTGTAAGAAATTAAGTAATTTATCTTGAACCTCTTCAAAATGAGTTCCGATAATTTTTGAAGCTTCGGTATAATTTAACCCTTTTTGAATTTTAAATAATTTCGTTAACGGAAAAATTATAAATTTAGCTAACAAAAATGCTTCTACAAACACAAACAACCCAAACAAAATAGTTCTTCCTTGGGTAGAAAACCATAAAAAATATTCAATTAAAAAAGTAAAAATAAAATACAATAAGCCAATGGTCATAAAAAGAAGTACTCCTTTTATCAACTCATTCGTGTAAAATTTTTTGATAAAGCCTTCCAGTTTATCGTAAATTATAGCTTTCTTTTCCAAGATTGTTACTAATTTGTTTATAACCGATAAAACTACAAAAAAATCAATCACAAAAAAAATTCTAATTTTTAAATTCCAAATTCCAATTTATGCAGTATTTGGAGTTTGGAATTTTAAAATAGTATCTTTGACAAAAATTTATATAGATGAACAAACCGGTAAGAGTACGATTTGCCCCAAGTCCAACAGGGCCTTTACATATTGGTGGCGTAAGAACTGCGCTTTTTAATTATTTATTTGCCAAAAAACACGGCGGTACTTTTTATATACGTATAGAAGATACCGACCAAACTCGTTTTGTAGCGGAAGCTGAAGATTATATTTTTGAAGCTTTAGAATGGTTAGGAATTTCTCCTGATGAAACCATTGGAAAAAATGAAAAATTTGGACCGTACCGTCAATCGGATAGAAAAGAAATGTACAAACAATATGCCGATGAATTAATTCAATCTGGTTGGGCGTATTATGCGTTTGATACTCCTGAAAAACTGGACGAATTGCGCAAACAAGCAGAAACAGAAGGAAAAACATTTATATACAATCACACTGTAAGAGAAAAATTAGATACTTCATTGAATTTTTCGGAAGAAATAGTAAAAACGCGGATTACAAATGGAGAACATTTTGTAATTCGTTTTAAAACTCCAGTTAACGAAACCTTGCATTTACAAGACATTATTCGTGGTGATGTACATTTTGATACGAATTTACTTGACGATAAAGTCTTATTTAAATCGGACGGAATGCCAACGTATCATTTAGCAAATATTGTAGATGATCATTTAATGGAAACTTCGCACGTAATTAGAGGTGAAGAATGGTTGCCATCTATGCCTTTACACGTAATGCTTTACAGAGCATTTGGTTGGGAAGCACCAGAATTTGCACATTTACCTTTGATTTTAAAACCAATTGGAAACGGAAAATTAAGCAAGCGTGATGGAGATAAATTAGGATTTCCAGTATTTCCTTTACAATGGAGAGATGCCTCCAGCAAGACAATTTCGAACGGTTACAAAGAATCTGGATTTTTCCCAGAAGCCGTAATTAACTTTTTAGCCTTATTGGGTTGGAATGACGGAACGGAACAAGAAATATTTAGTTTAGCAGAACTTATTGAAAAATTCGATTTAAAACGAATTCATAAATCAGGTGCAAAATTTGATCCAGAAAAAAACAAATGGTTCAATCATCAATACTTACAAAAACAAACAGATGAAAGTTTAGCCGAAGCGTTTAAAGTAATCTTAGAAGAAAAAGGAATTTCAACTTCTTTAGATATTAAAAGAGTAGTTGCTTCAATTAAAGAACGCGCTAATTTTATAACAGAGTTTTGGGATTTGGCCGATTATTTCTTTGTTGCGCCAACGACTTACGATGAAAAAGCAGCTAAAAACTGGAATTCAGCAACACCAGAATTAATGAAACAAGTTGTTGAGCAATTACAAAATATAGAAGATTTTACATCAACAAATATTGAAAATATTTTAAAAGACTGGATGACAACAAACGAAATTGGTATGGGGAAAGTAATGCAACCGCTACGATTAAGTTTAGTTGGCGCATTAAAAGGTCCGCATTTGTTTGATATTATTGAGCTAATTGGAAAGGCAGAAACAATAAGCCGAATTGAAAAAGCAATTGCAACTTTATAAACACCAAAATTAAGATATAAGTGATAATTTGTACTTCTTGTAACTTTTACACAAAAGCAACGTATAATTAGTATAACTTTAAATTATCACTTATGTCTCCAATTATCATTTTCATCCTTGTTTTAGGATTATTTATCTTACTAAGTTCCTTTTTTACTGTAAAGCAACAAACCGCTGTTGTAATAGAGCGTTTTGGAAAATTTACAAGCATTAGAAGTTCTGGTTTACAATTAAAAATTCCTGTAATTGATAGAATTGCCGGAAGAGTAAATCTTAGAATTCAACAATTAGACGTTATTATTGAAACGAAAACAAAAGACAACGTTTTTATTAAAATGAAAGTTTCGGTTCAGTTTAACGTAATTCAAAGTAAAGTATACGAAGCGTTTTACAAATTAGAATATCCACACGATCAAATTACGGCTTATGTATTTGATGTGGTTCGTGCTGAAGTTCCAAAATTAATTTTAGATGATGTATTTTTAAGAAAAGACGACATCGCTATTGCTGTAAAACGTGAATTGAACGAATCTATGACCACTTACGGATACGATATTATCAATACGTTAGTAACCGATATCGATCCAGATATTCAAGTTAAAAATGCAATGAACAGAATTAATGCTGCCGATAGAGAAAAAACAGCAGCAGAATTTGAATCAGAAGCACAACGTATCAGAATTGTTGCCAAAGCTAAAGCAGAAGCAGAAAGTAAAAAACTACAAGGGCAAGGTATCGCAGACCAACGTAGAGAAATTGCAAGAGGTTTGGTAGAAAGTGTAGAAGTATTAAACAATGTTGGGATTAATTCGCAAGAAGCTTCAGCATTAATTGTGGTTACACAACATTATGATACCTTACAAGCTATTGGCGCCGATACAAATAGTAATTTAATTTTATTACCAAACTCGCCACAAGCAGGAAGCGATATGCTAAATAATATGGTAGCAAGTTTTACAGCAAGTAACCAAATTGGCGAAACGATGAAAAATCAACCGAAACGAGCAAAGAAAAAAACCGACCATACATCCGCGGATTATAATCCAAGCGACACAAGTGAAGCTTAAAAAATAGTAGAATCTGAAAAGTTCAGATTAACAAAACGAAACCATCAATTTTACAATTGGTGGTTTTTTTGTGTCTAATTGTTAAAAATGGAATCCTGACAGGTTTTTTTATAGCTAAAATTTAAATAAAGCGATTTTAGACATTTTTAGTAATTGGAATGTAAAAACACTTTACTTAAAAAAGTTTTTGTTTTAAAATATATTTATGAAAGCCTATTTTTAAAGGTTAAACTTATACTAATTATTGTTTTAATAGTTTTTTCTAATACTATGAAATAAGCACAAAAAAGGAATAAAAAAACCTATAAAGAATTTTTCCTTATAGGTTTGAAATTTAAATTAGATTCTGACCCGAGCTTGCGAACTGACGAAGTAAACAAGTTCAGAATGACAAACGTGTTTTTATTGTTCAGAAACTTTTGCCCAAGTATCTCT
>NZ_JBEIET010000041.1:0-15964 GCF_040382755.1 Flavobacterium sp. | reverse complement strand
TTACTAGAGGCTGGTGTACATTTCGGACACATGACTCGTAAATGGGACCCAAATATGGCTCCTTACATTTATATGGAACGTAATGGTATTCATATCATTAACCTATATAAAACTGCTGCAAAAATTGAAGAAGCTAATCAAGCTTTAAAAAGCATTGCAGCATCTGGTAGAAAAATACTTTTCGTAGCTACCAAAAAACAAGCAAAAGATATTGTTGCTGAAAAAGCAGCAGCTTGTAACATGCCTTACATCACTGAAAGATGGCCTGGTGGAATGTTAACTAACTTTATCACTATCAGAAAAGCGATTAAAAAAATGGCTTCTATTGATAGAATGAAAAAAGATGGTACTTTCATGACACTTTCAAAAAAGGAACGTTTACAAGTAGATCGTTTAAGAGCAAAATTAGACAAGAACTTAGGTTCAATTGCTGACATGTCTAGAATTCCTGCTGCATTATTCGTAGTAGATATTAAAGCTGAACATATCGCGGTAAAAGAAGCAAAAAAATTAAACATTCCAGTTTTCGCAATGGTTGATACAAACTCAGATCCTCGTTTGGTTGAGTATGTTATTCCTGCAAATGATGATGCTTCTAAATCAATCGATAAAATTTTATCTTTAGTAACTGCTTCTATTACAGAAGGATTATCAGAAAGAAAATCAGACAAAGAAGAAACTGAAGCTGAAGCTGCTCCGGTAGCTGAAGAAGCTGCTCCAGTAGCAGAAACTCAGGCTGAAGAAACTTCAACTGAAGCATAAAAAATATAAATTCCGAAAGTAAAATTCCAAATTCCAAATTAATTTATTAACTATTTGTTATAAATTTTATAAACCTGGAATTTGGAAATTTACAATTGGAATTTCTTCATTTACATTAATAATCTAAAATAAAATAAAATGTCAAATATAACTGCTGCTGAAGTTAACAAATTAAGAACTACAACCGGTGCTGGTATGATGGATTGCAAAAAAGCTTTAGTTGAAGCTGAAGGTAATTTTGAATTAGCTATTGAAATTTTAAGAAAAAAAGGTCAAAAAGTTGCGGCAAACCGTTCGGATAGAGAATCTACAGAAGGTGCTGTTATTGCTGTTGTAAATAGTGATAATACTGCTGGTGTTGTGATTTCTTTAAATTGTGAAACAGACTTCGTAGGAAAAAATGAAGGTTTCGTAAAATTAGCAAATGATTTTGCAAACTTAGCTTTAAATTTTACTGATAAAGATGCTTTCTTAGCTTCTGATTTTGGTGGAATTACTGTTGCTGAAAAATTAATTGAGCAAACAGGTGTAATTGGTGAAAAAATTGAAATTGGTGCTTTCGAAAGATTAGAAGGTGCATTTATCAATTCATATATTCACGCAGGAAACGGAATTGCTACATTAGTAGCCTTATCAGCAAATGTTGATGGTGGTGCTGAAGCAGCAAGAAACGTAGCTATGCAAGCTGCAGCTATGGCGCCAATCGCTTTAGACGAAGCAGGTGTTGATGCGGATACAATTGCTAAAGAAATAGAAATTGCTAAAGATATGTTACGTCAAGAAGGTAAACCAGAAGCAATGATTGAAAACATCGCTAAAGGAAAATTAGGACGTTTCTTTAAAGATAATACTTTAGTAAATCAAGATTATATCAAAGATAGTTCAATGAGTGTTGCTGCTTATATTAAATCTGTAAATGCAGATTTAAAAGTAACAGGTTTCAAAAGAGCTGCTTTAGGATAATATATCTTAAAAATAATTATACCTTTAAGGCTGCCAAATTTGGCAGCCTTATTTTTTTACACCTATTTATGAGAGAAAAAAATTCAAAATGGATTATTTTGCTACTTTTAGCACTAGTTTGGGGAAGTTCGTTTATTTTAATGAAAAAAGGTTTAGATGGCGGTATGAATCCGTTTCAATTAGGTGCTTATAGAATTTTGTTTACTTCTGTCTTTCTACTAATTATAGCAGGAAAAGAACTATTTAAAATAGAAAAAAAGAAAATAAAGTACATTATTATAGCCGGACTATTTGGTAACTTATTCCCTATTTTTCTTTTTGCCTTGGCGCAAACGCAAATAAGTAGTTCTATTAGTTCGACTTTAAACTCATTTACACCATTAAATACATTGATTATTGGGAGTGTGTTTTTCGGACTCACATTTAAAAAGAAGCAAATTTACGGGTTACTTATAGGAATTATTGGTTGTTTGATATTAGTTTACGCAGGAGCTTCAGGAAATCCATCCAAAAATTATTGGTTTGCATTATTGGTAATTATTGCTTCTTGGTGTTATGCCTCTAATATTAATATGGTGAAAAAATATTTATTTGATGTTTCTCCAATTGGCATTACGGTTGGCAATTTTGTCTTTCTTCTTATTCCTGCTTTGTTAATTTTATCTTTTACGGGTTATGATTTTCATACGATTCAAAGCACAGCAGAAGGCATTGGTATTACTGATACTATTCATCCATTAGTTTACGTAGCGATTTTAGGAATTGTTGGCACAGGGTTAGCAAATATTTATTTTTACAAACTCATACAAATGTCTTCTCCTATTTTTGCATCAAATGTAACGTATTTGATACCTGTTGTGGCAACAATTTGGAGTATAATTTTTAACGAAGGGGTTACTTTATTACAAGTTTTAGGAACTATTATTATTTTATTTGGGGTGTATATAACGAATAGAAAATAAAATATATTGCATAAAAAAAGGATTGCTTTCGCAATCCTTTTTCGTTTAACAAAATATAAATTTATTCGAAATCTTTATCTGTAACACCTTCATTAATTTTTACATCTTGTGTAATGAATTCTAAAGGCATTCCAACATCCATAGTAGTTTTGTATGGGAATTTCACTCCTTTAACCTCAACATAATCAGCATAATAAGTCATTGTCTTACGTTTTTGAGCACCTTCACCTGATTCGTTTTCAGTAGCTACTCTTAATCCTGTTTTTACATCATAAAAATATTTAGTTGTACCCACTTGGACCGCATAAGCATCTTGACCATTAAGTGATTCTATTCCGGTTAAAACAATTGTTTTATCTGATAAAAAGCTTAATTCCACAAAAGGAACCGCGTCTTTTTTCTCTTTTACTAATTCTTCACCTTCAATAGCTTTTTTCTGACCTTGTATGGTTTGATATCCTGATTTATCTCCAATAACTTGTTTCATCATAGACATTCCGCCCATTGAAATATCAGAAGTTAACATTCCTTTGTTGGAAAATTTAGATACCATATCTAATGTACGACCTTGAATAGTTCCTTTAGCAATAACTAAAACTGTTTTAACTGCTTTTAACGCTTTTTCACCACCAATAGCATCAATATAGTTTTTAACAACTGATTGAGCCGTTACGCCAGCAGGAATATCTTTTTTTACCACTGGTTTGTCTACTTTACTTCCGAATTTATCAAAATAGAAAATTGGCATTTTTTCTTTTGCGCTCATCGCTTCTAAACCTGGTAACACATCTGCAGCTTTTCCTACAATTACTACTCTTGTATTATCTGCTAAGAAATATTTTTTAGCTGCGTTTCTAACATCTTCTGGAGTTACTGCATTGATATTTTTTACATAATTTTCGTAAAAATCTTCTGGTAAACCTAATGTCTTAATGTTTAAAGCATAACGAGCAATAGTTGCTGGTTTTTCAATTTGCATTACAAAGTTTCCAATGTATTTTGCTTTAGCATTTTTTAAATCTTCTTCAGATACTAAATCCGTTCTAATTTTTCTCAATTCATTAAAAATTTCTACAACTGCACTATCTGTAACAGCATTTCTTACTGAAGCAGTAGAAGAAAATTTAGAAATATATTTACTCGCTCCTAAATTAGAATACGAACCGTATGTCCAACCGTGTTTTTCTCTTAAGTTTAAGAACAAACGACCTTCTCCACCACCACCAAGAATTTGGTTGGCTAAAATAGCAGCGAAATAATCTTTATCCGTCATTTTTAATTTTGATAAGTTGATCATTGCAATTTCAGATTGAACTGCGTTTGGCACATCTACAAAATTAATTTGAGAATATTGTAAATCTTTTGGATCATTATACGTTAAATTTGGTGCTGAAGCTGTTTTCCAAACATCTGCTCCAAATAATTGCTGTACTTTTTTCTTAACGTCTTTAGTTTTTACATCACCAATTACTACTAAATAGGCATTAGCTGGAACGAAATACGTGTTGTAATGATTGATTACATCTTGTAATGTTACATTTTTTAACGTTTCTTCAGAAGTAAATTCACCATTATAATGTTCTTTTCCGTACGTTAAAACATTTTGAACACGACCTGCAATTGCAGAAGCACTTTTTTCGTCAGATTTTAATCCTTCTATTAATTTTGCTCTTTCGGCATCAAAATCTTCTTGAGTAAACAATGGATTTAAGGCGCCATCAGCTAATAATTCTAAAATTCTTGCCGAATATCTTGACAAACCATTTGCAGAAGCACCTGATTCGTAAAAATTAATATTAGCTCCTAAAAAGTCAATTTCTTCGTTAAATTTATCTTTAGAAATAGATTCTGTAGCATTTCCAATCATCGAACTTACTAAATCTGTAACGCCTTTTTTGCTTCCTTCAGCAAAAGGTGTATTGTCTAAAGTTAAGTTATAAGAAACACGTGGTAATTTATTATTTTCCACCACTAACACTTTCAAACCATTTTCTAACACGAATGTTACTGGCTTTTTAATATTAATTGACGGTGCTGGCCCTTGTTTAGGCATTGGTCTGTCTTGTGCTTGCATAGTTATTGTTAGTAATAAACTGGCTGCGATATATAAATACTTTTTCATGGTAAGATTATTTAGCTGTTTTTTCTTTTGCAGGACCATAATTTAAAATCAAACGTTGGTTTGGATTTAAATATTTTTTTGCAACTTCTTTAATATCTTCTCTTGTAATAGAACGGTAAATTTCAATTTCAGTGTTTACTAAATTAATATCACCATATAATAAATAGTATGAAGCTAAATTTTCTGCTATACCTTCTACAGTTGCATTTGAACTTACATAGTTGTTTTCAAATTTGTTTTGAAGCTTTTGAAAATCGTTTTCAGAAATTAAATTAGTTTGCATGTTTACAATTTCTTCATCAATTTCTTTTAATAAACTTTCTGAAGAAACATCACCTAACGGCAAACTGTAAATAATATATTGTCCGTAATCTTCTTGAGAATTACTAAACGCACCTACTTGAAGTGCTACTTTTTTATCATCTACCATTTTTTTGTATAATTTAGAACTTTTACCATCAGATAAATAAGTAGAAATCATATCTAAAACACGTGCATCTTTCGTTTTCATTGAAGGTGTTCTGTACGCTGCTAAAGTCATTGGTAATTGAACGTTTGGATCTTCCCAAGTAGCATTAATAGTCGTAGTAATTGGAGCTTCTTCAAATTTTTGTCTTGCAACAGGTGCACCTTTTGGAATAGCACCAAAATATTTTTTAATCCATTCTTTGGCTTGAGTAGGGTCAAACTGACCTGCAACTACTAAAACGGCGTTGTTTGGTACATAAAACTTTTTATTAAACGCTTGAAATTCTTCTAAAGTAGCTGAATCCAAATGTTCCATTTCACCAATTGTTGTCCATCTGTAAGGATGATTTTTAAATAAATTTTGTTTAATCGCTTTAAAAATATTTCCGTAAGGTTGGTTGTCAATTCGTAAACGTTTTTCTTCCTTTACTACTTCATTTTGGGTATCAACACCAATTTGATTAATTACAGGATGCATTAATCTTTCCGATTCCATCCAAATGGCTAACTCTAAATTATTTGAAGGAAAAACTTCATAATAATAGGTTCTATCATCAGATGTATTGGCGTTATTTTGTCCACCATTAGCGGTAACAATTTTAAACCATTCTCCTCTTTCGATGTTTTTGGTACCTTCAAACAACAAATGTTCGAAAAAGTGCGCAAAACCCGTACGATTTGGTTGTTCATCTTTTGCACCTACGTGATACATTACAGATGTAATAATAACTGGCGCCGAATTATCTTGATGAAGAACCACGTGCAAACCGTTATCCAAATCAAATTCTTCAAATGCTACTTTCTGAGCATTTGCTGTGCTTCCTAACATTGCTATTGTTCCTAAAGCCATTAATGTTTTTTTCATAATTAATCTTTAATAATAAATGATAAATATTGGTAGCCGAAAGATATGAATTGTTACACAGAAAATAAAAAATATTACAAATTTTATTTTTTCGAATAAAAAAGAAAAAGTAATGTTGCAGGTTTAATAAATAGTTATATATTTGCAAACTGAAAAAATAATAATTTAAACACATTGTTATGTACGCAATCGTAGAGATAGCAGGGCAACAATTTAAAGTAAGCAAAGACCAAAGGTTATTTGTTCACCGTTTAGCAAATGATGTAGACGCAAAAGTTTCTTTTGAAAAAGTCTTATTAATTGACAACGGCGGATCATTAACATTAGGCGCCCCAGCTATAGAAGGAGCTTCTGTTGAAGCCAAAGTATTAAAACACCTTAAAGGTGATAAAGTAATTGTCTTCAAAAAGAAAAGAAGAAAAGGTTACAAAAAGAAAAACGGTCACAGACAATCATTTACTCAAATTATCATTGAGAACATCGTTGCATCTGGAACTGGTAAAAAAGAAGCGGCTCCTAAAAAAGAAGCAGCTCCAAAAGCAACTAAGAAAGCTGATGTTGAAGTAGAAACGGCTACTGAAGAAGTAAAGCCTAAAGCTACAAGAGCAAAAAAACCAAAAACTGAAGAATAACATTTAAAAATATAACGTCATGGCTCATAAAAAAGGTGTCGGTAGTTCGAAGAATGGTAGAGAATCAGAATCAAAACGTTTAGGCGTTAAGATTTATGGTGGTCAAGCTGCTATTGCAGGAAATATCATTGTTAGACAAAGAGGTTCAAAACACAACCCAGGTGAAAATGTTTACATGGGGAAAGACCATACTTTACATGCTAAAGTAGATGGAGTTGTAAAATTCCAGAAAAAAGGTGAGAACAAATCTTGGGTTTCTATACTTCCATTCGAAGCATAATAAACTTAAATTTTCAAATATAAAATCCCAAATTTCAATATGGTTTTTGGGATTTTTTTATGAAAAGTAAATACAAAAAAATCCCCAATCTTTCGATTGGGGATTTTTATAAGATATAACTAATTTAAATTGTTCTTTTTTATAAAGTACTATTCTCTTAATAATTTTAAGATGTTTTTTGCGATTTCATCTTTTCCGCTTTCACTTGTAATATAGGCTTTGTCATTTGCATTAGATAAATAACCAACTTCTAACAAAACAGCTGGACATTTTGAATTTTTGATAATATAAAGATTAGCGTTTTTCACTCCACCTTTGGTTAAATTATTATTTGAAATGTTCTCGATTAATTGATTTGCTTTTTCTAACGACTTTTCATAAAACCCATTTTGACTAGAAATAAAAGCATATACCCCTTTTTCATTTGGGTTTTTTGAAGCGTTCAAATGTAATGAAATTAGCATGTCCGGATTAATTTGATTTATTTTAATTACTCTATCGCTTAAACTGACAAAACTATCATCTTCACGAAGCAAAATAATTTTTAAATCTTCGCTACCATTTAATGCTTTAATTTTTTTTGCAATACTTTCTACAATTTTACTTTCAAGTTCTTCATCAATTTTTGCACCAGGATCTTTTCCTCAGTGACCAGCATCGATAACGATTACTTTTTGTGCTGGTTTTTTTAATTGAAAATTTACTTTATTATTATCAATTTTATTGTTTTTAACATCATTTATAAATAAATTATAATCCTCCTTGCCTTCAGTAAACCAAACTAATGTGTCTGCTTTTATAGATTTTGTTATTTTATCTTTCATTGCAGTATTATATGAAACTAAAACTATTTTAATTGTATCGCCACTAAAATGAGTATTACTCTTTTTTAAATTCTCATTAAAATAATCCTTGGTAAAAAGTGTATACTGATATGATTGTGGAAAGCGCTTTGAGCGTGCGTTTTTGTGAACAAAACTATAAGAATAATAACTAAAATCAGTTCGTTTATATTTCTTAATTTCCTCTTTAGTTTTTACTTTACCATTAATCCAAACTGCTAAATCTTTAGTTTTCATTTTTTCAAATAAAGGAACAGGAATTTCTTTTTCAATCATAATTTCTGGAATGTAACCCAAATATTTTCTTTTATCTTCTAAAGATAGCTTTTCGTATAAGGTTACACTTTTTCTATTTGTTTTTTCATCACATATTTTCACCCAAACACCACTATAATAAGCGTCTCTAATTTTATCTTTATCTGTTGGAATTGTTTTTTCTGTATCTAAATTTAATACTTTAGGTTTCTCTTGCGCTATAATTTCTATACAGAAAAAGTAAATTAAGCCTGCTAAGATTGGAAAAGCTGCTACTTTTTTAAGAAGTGCTATTTTTTTTGAAGTATTTTTTGTCATCATCAGTAATCGTTTTTTAGTGATTAAGTAATTTAAATTGCTTGCTAAGTAAATTGTTGTATTTCCGTTGCTTTTATGTAATAATAAATTCTGATAATAGGGTACATTATTATAAGTGTTCACGATTTCTTCATCGGCAAGAAATTCATGGTTTAATTGAATGGCTTTTTTATATAAATAGAAAAGTGGATGAAACCAAAATAGGGCTTTCAAAAACTCAATAAATAAAATATCTAAAGTATGTTTTTGGTTAACATGCACCATTTCGTGAGCAAATAATTCATCTTCAATATTTTTATTTTTAAAATCTTCGGAATTGACAAATATAAAATTCAAAAATGTGTGAGGAAGTGTTTTTTCTTCTAACAAAATCAAACTCGCATTTTTATATTTTACACTTGGATTTATTTTTGATTTTACAATTAGTTTGAAATAATTTTTACTAAATCGAAATAAAAAAATCAAGCTTATTGATACATAAATACTCCAAAACACATAAGGTAAATAATCTATAGATTCTTGAGCAGTAATTACTTTCTCGATTGTCGGGTTTTGATTTAAAACTACCTTTGCTTTCTCAATATTTATTGGTTCATAATACTGAATGACTGGAGCAGTTTCAACAAATTCGATGAATTCAAAAGTGACAAATGGAATTATCAAAGAAATTAAAACAGATATTAAAAGATAAAATCTATTAAACTTATGGATTTTTTCTCGTTCTAATATCAAATAATAAAACCCAAGAAATACAATTAAACTAATAGCAGATTTTAATAAGAAGTCTATCATTTTTTCTTTTTTTGTAGTTCAACATCTATTATTTTTTTCAATTCTTCCAATTCAGAAGCTGTTAAATTGGTCTCTCTTGTAAAGAAAGAAGCAAATTGGGAAGAAGAATCATTGAAAAAATTTTTAATTAGTCCATTTACATGCTTCGAAAAATAATCTGTTTTTTTTACCAAAGGATAATATTCTCTTGAATTTCCATATTCTTTATACGCCACGAATTTTTTATCAATCATTCGTTTTAAAAGAGTAGCAACAGTTGTAGTGGCTGGTTTTGGTTCTGGATAAACTTCTAATAAGTCTTTCATAAACGCTTTTTCAAGCTTCCATAGATGCTCCATTAATTGTTCTTCTGTGTTTGATAACGTCATTTTCTACAAATTTAGAATTAACTCTACAAACATAGAGCAATTTTATAACTCTACAAATGTAGAGCTGAAAATTAACAAAAAATTAACAAAAAAAACCCTCGCTCTTCAGCAAGGGTTTTTCTAATTATCTAAAAATCTAACTTTCTAAGAAGTCTAGATTAGTATCTGTAATATTCTGGTTTAAATGGTCCTTGAACCTCAACACCTATATATTCTGCCTGATCTTGACGTAATGTTTCTAATTCTACTCCTAATTTAGAAAGGTGTAACGCTGCTACTTTTTCATCTAAATGTTTTGGTAACATATACACTTCATTTTTGTAGTTAGCACTGTTTGCCCACAACTCTAATTGTGCTAAAGTTTGGTTTGTAAACGAGTTACTCATTACAAAACTTGGATGACCTGTAGCGCAACCTAAGTTTACTAAACGTCCTTCTGCTAAAATAATAACTTCTTTACCATTTACAGTGTAAATATCAACTTGTGGTTTCACTTCGTTTTTAGTGTGACCAAAATTTCCGTTTAACCAAGCCATATCAATTTCATTATCGAAGTGTCCAATGTTACACACGATAGTTTTATCTTTCATTGCTTCAAAATGACGACCTAATACGATGTCTTTATTACCTGTTGTTGTGATAACAATATCTGCATTAGAAACAACAGAATCTAATTTTTTAACTTCAAAACCATCCATTGCAGCTTGTAACGCACAAATTGGATCAATTTCAGTAACTGTTACAATAGAACCCGCGCCACGGAAAGAAGCCGCAGTACCTTTACCTACATCTCCGTAACCACAAACTACTACTCTTTTACCTGCTAACATAACATCTGTTGCTCTACGAACCGCATCAACTGCAGATTCTTTACAACCATATTTGTTATCAAATTTAGATTTAGTAACAGAATCGTTTACGTTGATAGCTGGCATATATAAAGTACCTGCTTTCATTCTTTCGTACAAACGGTGAACTCCTGTTGTAGTTTCTTCAGAAAGACCTTTAATTCCTTTAACTAATTCTGTGTATTTATCAAAAACTAAATTTGTTAAATCACCACCATCATCTAAAATCATATTTAACGGAGCACGCTCTTCACCAAAGAATAATGTTTGCTCAATACACCAATCAAATTCTTCTTCATTCATACCTTTCCAAGCATAAACTGGAATTCCAGCAGCAGCAATTGCAGCAGCAGCATGATCTTGAGTTGAGAAAATATTACAAGAAGACCAAGTAACATCTGCACCTAAAGCCACTAATGTTTCAATTAAAACAGCAGTTTGGATAGTCATATGTAGACATCCTGCAATTCGAGCTCCTTTTAAAGGTTGACTTGCGCCAAACTCTTCTCTAAGTGCCATTAAACCTGGCATTTCAGCTTCTGCTAATAAAATTTCTTTTCTTCCCCATGCTGCTAAAGAAATATCTTTAACTTTGTATGGTACGTAAGGAATTGTTTTTGTACTCATTATATTTGTATATTTATTATTAATTTTCGAATGCAAAGGTACAATATAAGTTTTAAATTAGAAATTAATTTTAACTTTTTAAGTTTTGTTGATACCTTTAAACAACTGAATCACAATAAAATAAAAACCATTAAATTAATATAAAGCATGCCTTTTTATAAAGAAAACAACATAAATTCAAACACTGTTGCTTATTTTTGGAAAATTACCGAAGATATTAACTGGTTTAAAGAGAAGGCATTACTTAATGAAAAATCTTTGTCAAGATTACAAACTATGCAGTCAGTTTCACATCAAAAAGGGTTTTTGGCCGTTAGAATGCTACTTCAACATATTGATTTAACCGATTTTGATTTGTATTATGATGAATTTGGGAAACCACACCTAAAAGTCGAAAGTCAAATGTCGAAAGTCAAAAGTCAAGAAATTAATAATATAAATTCTAAACAAAAACACATATCAATTTCCCATTCGCACGAATTTTCTTGTATTTGTATTTGCAATAAACCAGTAGGAATTGACATTGAAATTTGTAAAGAAAAAACATTAAAAATTGCCTCAAGATATATGGATGTTACCCATTTAGACAACCTTACAATTGCAGATAAAATCAAAAAAGCAACAGTAATATGGGGCATAAAAGAAAGTATATTTAAATTAAAAAATGAAAAAGGCATCAGTTTTCCAAAGCATATTTTCGAAAGACCTTTTAAATTAGAAGACAAAAAAGGTACCGCACAATTAATTTTTAATAACAATACCGAAGATTTTCAATTTCAATTTGATATAATTAAAGAGTATGCTTTTGTTTGTGCTTTAACTAAATAAATATGTTTGAAACCATCATTAATCAGTATCAAAGTACTCCAAATTGGCAAATTGGAATTGAAATTGTCATTTTTATTTTTGGCGTTTTAAGTGTGTATTTTGCAAAAAAAGAAAATGTGTTAGTATATCCAACCGGGATTGTTTGTACCATATTATCTGTATATATTATGTTTAATGCTAAATATTATGCCGATATGAGCATCAACATCTACTATTCCATTATGAGTGTTTATGGTTGGTTTCAGTGGGAAAAAATAACAAATGGCGAAGTACTTTCTATTTCCAGAACCAATATGAAAGAAAAAATTATTGGTGTAATTTTATTTCTTATAACAGCTTTAATTTGTATTTATATTTATAAATTTTTTGATTATAAATTACAGATTAACAATTATTTAGATATTTTCACTACCTCATTATTTTTCACAGCAATGTGGTATATGGCTAAGAAAAAAATTGAAAATTGGACACTTTGGATTGTTGGAAATACGTTTGCCGTTTATATTTTTTTTGACCGACAACTATATATTATAGCCATACAATACATAATTTTTACTATTTTAGCCATCTCAGCGTACATAGAATGGAAAAAATATTTAGCGAAATAGATTTACAACAAATAGTTAAAAGAGGAAATTCTTTAGAAAAAATTATGCAGCAATTGCATTATTTTAAAAATGGAATTCCAACTATTAACTTACTAAAAATCGCATCTATAAACGATGGAATTTTTCAATATTCGGAAAAAGAAATTTCTGAATATTGCAACTTTTTTGACACACACAAAGACAATTATTCTATTGAAAAATTTGTTCCGGCAAGTGGCGCTGCTACAAGAATGTTTAAATCGTTAAATGAATTTTTAACAAAATTTAATCCTGAAAAAGACACCATAAATTCGTATGTTAACCTTAATAAAGATAAAGATTTATCATTATTTATTGTAGGTTTAAGAAGCTTTCCTTTTTACAACGAATTAAAAGAAAAAACAAAAGCAATTTTCACAGATTATCCGAATTACAATTCCGATCAAAAGGTATATGCGATTGTTAAAACACTTTTAACTGATAATGGATTAAATTTTGCTAATAAGCCAAAAGGTATTTTGCCATTTCATATTGAAAATGATGAAATTTTAACACCAATTGACGAACACGTTTTTGAAACCGCTTTTTATAGAAAACCAAATGAAAAATCGAAAATACTTTTTACGATTTCTAAAGAATTTCAAACCGATTTTTTAAGAATTACAAATAAATATGATGATGTAGAAATCTCATTTTCTTATCAAAATGAAACATCTGATACTATTGCGGTTAATGCCGACAACACCCCTTTTAGAACTACTGAAAACGAATTGTTTTTTAGACCTGGTGGACACGGAGCCTTAATTGAAAATTTAAATCAATTGCAATCTGATATAATTTTCATTAAGAATATAGATAATGTTTCTCAAAACAATAGAGAACTTAATTTAAAAAATAAAAAATTGTTAGGCGGTATTCTTTTATATCTAAAAAAAGAAGTGGATACTACATTGAAAAGGTTTCAAAAAAATGAAATCAACGAAAATAATATTAAAGAAATTATTTATTTCATTGAAACTAAAATGTCAATTTCTTTGCCTCAAGAATTTAAAATGTTTCAATTTGACTATCAAAAAGAATATTTAATTAAAATTTTGAACAGACCCATTCGTGTTTGCGGAATGGTGAAAAACGAAGGAGAGCCTGGCGGCGGACCATTTTGGGTTCAGGATGAAAAAGGAAGACCGAGTTTGCAAATTGTAGAATTATCGCAAATTGATTTAAATAACGAAAACCAACTCGCAATCTTTAAAAATTCCACTCATTTTAATCCTGTGGATATTGTTTGTAGTGTCAAGGATTTTGAGGATAACAAATTTGACTTAAATCAATTTATTGATCCTAAAACAGCATTCATTACAGAAAAAACGAAAAACGAAAAAAAAATAAAAGCGTTTGAACTGCCTGGTTTATGGAATGGTGCGATGGCAGATTGGAGTACTATTTTTGTAGAAGTTCCAATTGAAACGTTTAATCCAGTTAAAAAAGTAACCGATTTATTAAAACCCGCACATCAACCAAATAATTTAGACATCAATTCTGGTTTATAATGAATGTAGAAATTATTTCATCTGAACTGAATTTTAAAGCGGTAAGAAGCAGTGGCGCTGGCGGGCAAAATGTAAATAAAGTGTCTTCTAAAATAGTATTGATTTTTGATGTAGCGACTTCTCAAGGTATAGATGAGGAAGAAAAATTACTACTTCAAAACATACTAAAAACAAAAATTTCACAAGAAAATTTACTGATTTTAACCTGCGATGAAGACCGAAGTCAATTCAAAAATAAAAGAATTATCATTAAACGCTTTTTTGAAATGTTAGAAAAAGCTTTAGTAAAACCTAAAATACGAAAAGCAACTAAAATTTCAAAAGGTGCCAATGAAAAGCGCATTCAAGAAAAGAAAAAAGCTGGTGAAATAAAAGCAGGAAGAAAAAAATTAGATTTCTAATTAACCAAAGTAAACACATTCAAACAACACAGATTAAAGAAATTTTAATAATTATACAAATTTCTCAAATCCGTGTTCAAATAATAAAATTGTATTACTATCTTTGTCTTATCTCAAAGGGGTGCTTGTTTTTCAGGCTGAGATTATACCCATAGAACCTGGGCGGGTAATGCTGCCAAGGAAAACCGAGAACTATCTATGTTTCTGAACCAGCTTCAGAATCTAAATTCTCAAAATTATTTTATTAATTATTTTTAACCAAGAGTAATTACCCCTTTTATTCGTATTAATTTACGAAGTATGAATTTATTTTTAAAAAGGCAAAAGGCAAAAGGCAAAAGGCAAAAGATTTATAAATTAAGTCTATTTTCTATTCTCTTTTCTCTATGTTCTTACAGTCAAGAACAACCAAAAGATTCTGTAAAATCAATTGAAGAAGTCTTAATTTCTGGCATACGAGCTAAAGACAAAAATCCAATCACTTTTACAAATGTTTCTAAAGCACAAATTGCACCAAGAAATTTAGGGCAAGACATCCCTATTTTATTAAATTATTTGCCATCTGTAGTGACTACAACAGATGCCGGTGCAGGAATTGGCTATACCTATATGCGTGTTCGTGGATCCGATGGTTCTCGTATTAACGTAACCTTAAATGGCGTGCCTTTTAACGATAGTGAAAGTCAAGGCACCTTTTTTGTCAACTTACCTGATTTTGCTTCATCTTTGGAAAGCATTCAATTACAACGTGGCGTTGGAACCTCAACAAGTGGTGCTGGTGCTTTTGGCGCGAGTTTAAATTTACAAACAAAAGCTGCGCAACAAAATAGTTATGCTGAAATAGCCAATTCTTTTGGAAGTTTCGGAACCCGTAAACACACGTTAGCTTTCGGAACAGGATTACATAATAGTTTCGAAATGAACGCTCGAATTTCAAAAATAAAATCGGATGGTTTTATAGATAGGGCTTCATCTGATTTATTTGGATATTATTTTGACGTCAATTATATTACAAAAAATACGATTATTAAAGCAATTGCTTTTGGCGGAAAAGAAAAAACGTATCAAGCTTGGAATGGTTTGGAAGATGAAGAAAAACTAAAAAATGATAGAACATATAATTCGGCTGGACAGTATACAGATGAATTCGGGAATACCCAATTTTATGATGACGAAACAGATAATTATTGGCAAAATCATTTTCAATTACATTGGAATGAAAAATTTAGTTCTAAATGGCAATCGAACCTGACACTGCATTATACTTTAGGAAAAGGTTATTTTGAACAATACAGAGAAGACGAAAATTTTTCAGATTATGTATTGCCTGACTTTAATGGCATTACAAGTACCGATTTAGTTAGAAAACGTTGGCTTGATAATGCCTTTTACGGGACAACTTTTTCATTAAATTACAAAAACACCACTACCGATATTATTATTGGTGGTGCGGCAAACAAATATGAAGGAAAACATTTTGGAGAAGTAGTCTGG
>NZ_JBEIET010000040.1:0-16025 GCF_040382755.1 Flavobacterium sp. | reverse complement strand
ACAGAAAGTTGGATGATGTTTGCCTTCTTAATTCCGTATTGTTTAGGCGGAATTTCTGGTCCTGCTTTGCAATCTGTAATTACAGAAAATGTTCCCGCTAATGAACAAGGCGAAATTCAAGGTACTTTAACCAGTTTAATGAGTGTGACTTCTATTATTGGTCCGCCATTAATGAGTAATGTGTTTTATAATTTTACTAATAAAAATGCAGCTATTCATTTTCCTGGAGCACCTTTTGTTTTGGGAGGTATCTTAATGTTATTTAGCGCGATTATTGCTTTTTATTCATTTAAAAAACAACGATTAATCGCTACTTCAAATACAAATACTGATTTGGATAATCAATTATAGCGTTTCCTTTAAGTAACACATCGGCACCAATAATACCGTCGACAGGTTGTATTTTTTGTTGGGATAAGGCTTCGTTTACGTGAGATAAATCGAAAAGTATAAAAGTAATAGACAATTGCTTCCAAGAACCAATTTGGAGGCAATTGTCTTTTGCTATTTTGGTAGGCATTGTTGTTGAGCTGGCAGTTGCAGCAGCATTCGTATGATGCAAAGCGTTTAAATTATATTTTTCAATACTATCAAAACCAATACACGTATTCGATGCACCTGTGTCTAAAATGAAATTTCCAGTTACTCCATTTACTTTTACTTTAATTAGTAAATGTTGCGTTTTTAAAAACTTAAATTTTATTTTCTTATATTTTTGTGCTTTTAAAAACGCGGGTAATTCTTTCATTTATGTTAATTCGTTAAAATTAAATATTGCCAAGCTTTAAGTCCAATTGGCGCATCGGATCTAAATTGAATTTTATAACCCGAGATATAATCAGTAAAATCGCCTTTTAATTGAATTTTTGTTTCAATAGTTTGATTCGATAAATTGGCAATATAAATAATTTTTTTACCGTCTTTTTCACGTTCAAAAGCTAAAATTTTTGTGTCGTCATTTGTTTTAATTCGCTTATATGAAGCTGGATTTTTCCCTCCATTTAAAGCTAAATTTTCATTTTTTAATTGGCCTAATTTTGCTCTTAATTCCCACTCTTTTCCTTTTGTTTTTGGAATTGAATCTTTCTCGAAAAACTTTAAACTGTGTTTCAATCCATATTCATTACCACTATATACTAAAGGCATTCCTGGCATAACATACGTTAAAGCTGTCATGGCTTCTTCAGCAGCACCTAATCGAGATTGAATGGTTCCGTTCCAAGAATTTTCATCATGATTGTCAACAAAATTCATTAAAATATCATCTGAAGCATATTTTTTTGCATCGTCAATTATTAATTTATCCCAATTTTCAACTGTGTTTTTGCCTTGAGCAATTCTATTCATAGTGTGGTGAGCTTCCCATCCATAAGCCATGTCAAACAAATTATCTTTCAATAATTCTGGTTCCCAAGCTTCGGCTAACATAAAGATATTTTTTACAGCACGTAATTCTGGAATGGCTTTTTGCCAAAAATCAGCAGGAACATTTCCGGCAACATCGCATCTAAATCCATCAATTCCTTCTTTTTGAAGCCAATATTTCATATCGGCAGTCATTGCTGCACGAAGGTTTTGATTGTCGTAATTTAAATCGGCAACGTCTGTCCAACCCCAAGTTTTTCCTGTTTCTGGATTGATTGGATCGATAATTTCCCCTTTTTCATTTTTTGTGTAATATTCTGGATGTTCTTTAATCCAAACATGATCCCAACCGGTGTGATTTGGTACCCAATCTAAAATAACATATATGCCATTTTCGTGAGCGGTTTTTACTAAATTTCTAAAATCTTCAAGCGTTCCAAATTCTGGATTTACTTTCTTAAAATCAGAAACCGCATAATAACTTCCTAAATATTTATATTGTTCCGCAGCTGGCATTTCTGAAGCAAATTTACTGTTATCGCCACCTGTTGCTTTTCTTTTCGTTTGCGAAATAGGAAAAATTGGCATAATCCATATGACTTTTACACCTAATTGTTTCAAATTAGGAATGTCTTTTGTAAAAGCATTAAATGAACCTTCTGGTGAATATTGACGAATATTCACTTCGTAAATTACGGCATTTTCTAATTTATCACTTGTTAAATCAGTTGCTTTTTGGGCGTAACTATTTGTAAAACTTAAGGCAACTAATGCCAATACTATTAATTTTTTCATAACTATTTAAATAAAAATTGTAAAGGTATTTCTAAACGTTTGTTCCAAGATTTTTCAGTATGATCGGCGTTTTCAAATTTTAAATTTTTTGAATTTGATGCATCAAATCCTTTAGCTTTTAATATGTCATTGACGTCTTTTTCATACCTTACATATTCTGCATCTAAAGTTTTTGTGCCGAAATCAAAATAAATTTTATGTGTTTTTGGATTGGGTAATTTAGCTTGTAAATACTTGAAAAAAGCATTTGGAATTGGATTGTTTTCTACATTTTTTAGACCAATCCAATGTGTGGACAAACAAGCAGCTTTCCCAAAAACATCTGGATATTCGCAAAGTGCATACATTGAAATTAATCCACCCATACTGGAACCCATAATGGCGGTGTTTTCTTTATCGGTATACACTGAAAAATGAGAATCAATAAATGGTTTTAATTCGGAAACTAAAAACTTTAAATAGTTATCTGATGAAATTTGTGTCAAATCTAAATTGATTTTTTTAGCTTCATCAATTACAAATTTTTTATCCGAATCGCTTAAAAAATCAATTGCTTTCTGTGGAAAATAATTTAAATGACGAATGGTTGGAATGTTCCAAACAGCTACCACAATTACTTCTTTAATGGCTTTTTTTTGGGTTAATGAATCCATTTTTTCATCTACGCCCCATTCTTGTTTGTTCCAAGTGGTTTTCGCATCAAAAAGCATTTGTCCATCGTGCATATATAACACTTGGTACTTTTTAGTTTCTGAATAACTAATTGGCAACCAAACATCAACCGTTCTGGAAGCCACATATTTTGATGGAAAGTTTTCAATACGTTTTATTTGTCCTACAAAATCGTTATTATTTTGCAAATCACTGATTTTTATATTCTCTTGTGAAAAACACATACAACTAAACGCTATTAAAAACCAAAATCTCATTTGAATCTTATTTTTTTAATTCTAAAATTAAGCTCGATTTTCCTTCAATTGAAATTTCTGATTTTAAATCGAAATTCGCATCCGAAATAATGTCTTTTCCACTTGAATAGGAAGCCAAACTTTCTTTGAATCTTTCTAATTTTAATGTTTGTTTGTCTTTGCTATTATTTACCACAACCATTACACTTTCGGTATCGTTGTAACGAAAATATACATACACGTTATTATCTGGCAGATAATGCATTAATTTTCCGTTATGGATTACCGATTTCGATTTTCTCCAATTGAAAACTTTAGCGGTGAAATCGAAATATTTTGCTTGTTCAGCTGTTCTTCCCGAAGCCGTAAAAGCATTGTTTTTATCTGAAGCCCAACCACCAGGAAAATCCTGACGAATGTCTGCATCACCTTTGCCTTTATCGCCCGCCATACCAATTTCCGAACCGTAATACAATTGAGGAATGCCTCGCATCGTAGCTAAAATAGTCATGGCCATTTTATATTTATTTAAATCGTTTTTATAAATATAATTGAAACGGTTGGTGTCGTGATTTTCTGCAAAAATTAATAAATTATTTGGGTTGTCGTATAGAAAATCATTTACGAAATTTTCATAAAACTTAAACATTCCGTCGTTCCAATTTGTATTGTCTTCGTTAAAAACATTCCCAAAAACATCGTGCATGGTAAAATCCATAACACTTGGTAAATAGGAATTATAGCTTTGAATTTTAGCAATTGGACTGTCTTTTTGCCAATACGAAATTTGTGCTTGATCGTGCATCCAAACTTCTCCAACGATATTAAAATAGGGATATTCATCAGTAATGGCTTTGGTCCATTTTGCAATTCCTGCTTTATCATTATATGAATATGTATCTACTCTAAATCCATCTAAATCGGCATATTCAATCCACCAAATGGCATTTTGAGTTAGATAATTTAATACTAATGGATTCGATTGATTCAAATCGGGCATACTTGGCACAAACCAGCCATCCATACAAAGCTTGGCATCTATTGCAGAAGCGTTTGTATCATACTGTGTGGTCATTCGGTAGTTACTTTGTTTGTAACCTGGAAATTGATGAAACCAATCGTACGTTGGCATATCTTTAAACATCCAATGTTCTGCTCCCCAGTGATTCGTTACATAATCTTTCACTAACTTCATATTTCTCTTTTTCATTTCTGAAGAAAGGCGCACATATTCTTCATTTGTTCCATAACGGGCATCAATTTTATACACATCTGATTGCCCATACGTGTGATACGAATAGCCTTTGTCGTTATCTTCACACATAGGCGTGCTCCAAAGTGCTGTTACACCAAGCGATTGCAAATAATCTAAATTATTTATGATACCTTGAATGTCTCCACCATGTCTTCCGCCAGGCAGACTTCTGTTAGCTTTTTCTTGTAAATTTGAATCCGAATCATTTTTTTCGTTTCCATTGGCAAATCGGTCAGGCATAATTAAATACATCATATCCGACGAATCAAAACTTTTACGATTACGTGAATTTTCCTTTCTTTTTTTAATCGAATAGTTTTGATTGAATGATTTTTTACCGTTTTTAAAAGTAAAAATCAACTCTTGTGCTGTTATATTTTTCAAATCAATTGTTACGAAAACGTAATTTGGATTCTCTGTTTTTTGAACCTGAGTAATAACTACGCCGTTTGAAACCGTTACGGTATTTTGAGCGATATTTTTACCATAAAACATAATTTGAACCTGATTGTTTGTCATGTTCTCGTACCAAAAAGGCGGTTCTACCTTATCAATTTGTGCCGAAACACTTACTGAAATTGTAATTAAGAATAATAGAATTAATTTTTTCATAGCTTACTTTTTGTCATCCTGAATTCGTTTCAGGATCTAAGTTAATTTAATGAGAAACTGAAACAAGTTCAGTTTGACAAGCGTTTTGTATTATCTTTTATTTAACCTCAACAATACTAATTCCGTAACCACCACCTGGTGCAGTTGTTAGTTGCAGTTTTGATTTGTATGTTACTTTTTGTTTCGTGATTTTATACGCCTGCGGATTCGTTTTGTAATGTGCATCGGCAGCATCTGCATAAATTGTAGCTTCATATTTTTTACCTTTTTCTAAGAAATCTAAAGTTATGGTTGAAGTTCTTGCATTTAATCCGTTCACGTTTCCTACAAACCAATTGTTTGAATTTTTATCTTTACGAGCCGTTGTGATATAATAACCTGGTTCTGCTTCTACGTACTTTGAACTTGCCCATTCCACTGGAACATCTTTAATAAATTGAAAGGCATCTAAAAATCGGTTATAATTTTCAGGTAAATCAGCCGCCATTTGAAGAGGCGAATACATTACCACATACAATCCTAATTGATTGGCAATAGTTGTATTTACATGTGAATTATTTCCTGGATTTAGTTTTGCAATATCCATTTCAAAAATTCCGGGTGTGTAATCCATTGGTCCACCCATTAATCTGGTGAAAGGCAATAAAGTAGTGTGATTTGCTTTAGAACCTCCAAATGCTTGAAATTCCGTTCCGCGAGCGGATTCGTTTCCAATTAAGTTTGGATACGTTCTGCAAATTCCTGTTGGACGAACGGCTTCGTGTGCATTCACCATAATTTCATAATCTACCGCTTTTTCAATACAATATTGGTAATGATTTAAGATAGATTGACTGTAATGGTGCTCGCCTAAAGGCAAAATATTTCCAACATAACCACTTTTTACAGCGTTGTATCCATTGTCTTTCATAAACTGATACGCTACGTCTAAATGACGTTCGTAATTTCTTGTAGCGCCAGACGTTTCGTGATGCATAATCATTTTAATTCCTTTAGATTTTGCATATTCGTGAATTCCTTTTACATCAAAATCTGGATACGCCGAAATAAAATCAAAAACATAATCTTTTTCATGACCAAACCAGTCTTCCCAACCTTCGTTCCAGCCTTCTACTAAAACGGCATCAAAACCGTGTAATGCTGCAAAATCGATATATTCTTTTACGTGTTTGGTATTTGCCGCGTGTTTGGCACTTTGCTTTACTTTAGTATAATCTGTTACGCCAAGTTGAATAGAAGGCAAATCATCTGTATATGCCCAAGAGCTTTTACCGGTAATCATTTCCCACCAAACGCCAACATATTTTACAGGTTTAATCCAAGTGGTGTTTTTAATTTTACAAGGTTCGTTTAAGTTTAACGTCATTCTTGATGCTAAAACTTCTCTGGCATCATTACTAACGATTATGGTTCGCCAAGGCGAAACACTTGGTGCTTGAATATGACCTTTATTTCCTTTAGCATCTGGCGTTAAGTGCGATTGAAATACAAAGTTTTTATCGTCTAAATTCAAATGCATACACGAATAATTAATTAGTGCCGCTTCGTGAATGTTGATATACAATCCGTCAGCTGTTTTCATCATTAAAGACGTTTGTACGCCTGTATCTGAAAACTGTTTTTGTGAAGCATTTTCTGAAACTGCACCTCTAAATAAACTTCTAATTTCAGATAATTTACTCTCCGTGTAATCGTATTCTTGTGTGTCGTAATCACCTGGAATCCAAAACGCTGTGTGATTTCCAGTCATTGCAAATTCAGTTCTTTCTTCTTTTATTACGAAATAAATTAAGTTTTTTTGCTGAGGAAATTCGTATCGAAAACCTAAACCTTCATTAAACAAACGAAAACGAACAATGATTTCTCTATCGGTTTCATTTTGTTTTAATGTAACGGCTAATTCGTTGTAATGATTTTGAATTTGCGTTTCTTCACCCCAAACTGTTTTCCACGTTTCGTTAAACGTGCTTTCTTTGGTATCTATCACTTTAAAATCGTTTACTAACGACTTTTTATCCTTTTGTAATTCTAAACCTAATTTACTTTTTTTAATTACTTCTTTGTTTTTAAAAAAAAGCTGATACATAGGTGTACCGTCATTTCCAAGTGAAAACGACATTTTAAAATTACCATTTGGCGATTGAAATTCTTGGGCAGAAGCCCCAAAAATAGCTGTTAAAACAAGGATAAACGATACAATTTTTTTCATTTTATTAATTTTTTACTAATTGCGATGCGCCATTAATGATTACTTCTACTTCTTGATTTCCTTCTACAGAAACTTTGGTTTCTTGATGGTTTACTTCTATTTTAACGATAGCATTTCTAAAATTGACTTTAAACGAATAGCCTTTCCATTGTTCTGGAATTCTTGGTTCAAAGTGCAATTGGTTGTTTTTTACACGCATTCCTCCAAAACCTTCGACAATACTCATCCAAGTTCCTGCCATAGATGTAATGTGTAATCCTTCGTGCACTTCTTTATTATAATCATCTAAATCCAAACGAGAGGTTCTTAAATAAAAGGTATATGCCTGCTCCATTCTTCCTAAAGCAGCTGCTTGAATAGAATGCACACACGGTGAAAGTGAACTTTCGTGAACTGTAAATGGTTCGTAAAAATCGAAATGTCTTTCTAATTGTTCTTTGGTGAAATCATCTTCAAAGAAATAAAAACCTTGAAGTGTATCGGCTTGTTTTATGTATGGCGAACGTAAAATTCTGTCCCAACTCCATTTTTGGTTAATTGGTCGTTGTGACTTGTCTAAATCGGAAACTTTTACTAATTCTTTATCTAAGAAACCATCTTGTTGTAAAAATACGCCGTGTTCTTCCGAAAAAGGAAAATACATATTGTCTGCTGTATTTTTCCAAGATTGTAATTCGGTATCATTTAAGTTTACTTTGCTCATAATTCTTTCGTAATCAGAAGTATATTCCGATTTTACTTTTTCAATTTGAGCATACGTATAATTGATACACCATTTTGCGATATAATTGGTATACCAGTTATTATTTACGTTATTTTCGTATTCATTTGGACCTGTTACGCCTAAAATTACAAACTGATTTTTGTTTGTAGAAAAAGTGGCTCTTTGGTGCCAAAAACGAGCAATTCCGATTAAAACTTCTAATCCTTTTTCTGGAATATAGCTGTAATCACCTGTGAAACGGTAATAGTTATAAATAGCAAATGCAATAGCGCCATTTCGGTGAATTTCTTCAAAAGTAATTTCCCATTCGTTATGACATTCTTCACCATTCATAGTTACCATCGGATAAAGTGCTGCGCCGTTTTTAAACCCTAAATTATTTTGAGCATTTTCGATGGCTTTATCCAATTGATTGTATCGGTATTCTAATAAACTTCTGGCTACATTTTGATCTTTTGTTGCCATATAAAACGGAATGCAATACGCTTCAGTATCCCAATAGGTTGAACCTCCGTATTTTTCACCCGTAAAGCCTTTTGGACCAATATTTAAGCGTGAATCTTTACCTAAATAGGTTTGATTTAATTGAAAAATATTGAAACGAATACCTTGTTGTGCTTTAGTGTCGCCTTCGATAGTGATGTCGCTCATTTCCCAAATTTTAGCCCAAGCCAATTTTTGATTTTCCAATAAAGTAGTATAACCTAAAGTAGTCGCTTGAAGCAATACTTTTTTTGCGGAAGAAATAAGGTATTCTTCTTTATGATTGGTAGAAATGGTGTAGCCACCAAATTTTTGTATACTTACTGTTTGCCCTTGTGTGGCAGCCAATTCATAAGAAAACATAATTTTTGACGCTTCTTTTGTTACCTCAACAGGTTTTACATCGGTAATTTCGTTATTTACTATAATTTGATTTTGCATATAAGTGGCAACTGTAAACTTTGTTTTTAAAGTTCGAGCCACAATAAATGCACTATTTTCTTCGTTTTTAATTTCTAAGGTTTCCCAGAATTTTTCTTCCCAGTTGGTATCTTCATTTTCAATACCGGCATCTAAATACGGTTTAAAAACTACTTTTGCATCGGTATTTATTGGTGTAACTTGGTATTTTATTGCTCCTAATTCGTCAATATCTAAAGATAAAAATCGAGTAACATCAACTGAAATAGCTACATCATTTTGAAGTATAGCTTGAAACGAACGTTGATACCAACCTTCTTGCATATTCAATTCACGTCTGAAGTTTGAAACTGATTTACACGTAGCTAAGTCTAAATTTTCGCCATTAACTTCTATATTAATACCAATCCAATTTGGTGCATTTAATACTTTAGCAAAATATTCGGGATAGCCATTTTTCCACCAGCCTACTTTTGTTTTATCTGGATAATATACCCCAGCAATGTAACTACCTTGAAACGTATCACCTGAGTAATGCTCTTCAAAATTGGCACGTTGCCCCATAGCACCATTTCCAATACTAAATAAACTTTCGGAAGATTTTACTCTATCCGCTTCAAATCCTTCTTCTATGATTGACCAATTATTTGGTACGATATAATCCTGATTCATTTTCTTTCTAATTTGTCAATTTTCTATTCGTCAGTTTGACAATTTCTATTTGTTAATTAATTGCATTATAAAATCGTTACTCATTTCTGTAAAATCTCTAAAACAAAAATCCGATTCGTGTAATACTTCTTTCTCGCCAATACCTACACTGGTCATTCCAGCTACATTTGCCGCTTGAATACCAGCTACTGAATCTTCAAAAACAATTGCGTCTTTGTACGCCACCTGGACTTGGTTTGCTCCTTGCAGAAAAACTTCTGGATCGGGTTTGGCATTGGTTACATCATTTCCGTCAACAAGTGCATCAAAATAATGCAGAATGTTTACTTTTTCTAAAATTGGTCGGGCATTTTTACTTGCCGAACCCAATACAACATATTGATGGTTTGTTTTTAAAAACTGAAGAACTTCTTCTACACGAGGTAAAATTTCAGATTTGTCCATTTGATGCACAAATGCTAAATAGTCTTCATTTTTTTGAACCAACCAATTGTTTTTATCTTCTTGTGACGCTTGCACATTTCCTTGAGATAAAATAATTTCTAACGAACGCACGCGACTTACGCCTTTTAGTTGTTCGTTGATTTCGTGTGTAAAATTAATATTCAAACTATCCGCTAATTTTTTCCATGCCAAAAAATGAAATTTGGCGGTGTCAACTATTACGCCGTCTAAATCGAATATAAATGCTTTTTTGTTCATTCTTTTTGTTTAACCTGAAATTGCATTTTTATCTGTAATAAAGAAATTACATAACCCTGCAATAATTAATAATAATCCAGCCAAAAGCATGGCATTAATGTGTGCTTCACCAATTAATTTATATAAATAATTGATTCCTCCAAGTGCAGCAATAATTTGTGGAATTACAATAAACATATTGAAAAGCCCCATCATCATTCCCATTTTATTTGGATTGACTGAACTTGACAACATAGCATAAGGCATCGACAAAATACTTCCCCAAGAAAAACCAATTAATATAAACGAATACATTAAGGTTTCTGGTGTGGCATAAAACATGTAAATAAATCCTAATCCACCCAGAATCAAAGAAGCCATGTGAATGTATTTTCTATTTATTTTGTTTTTCATCGTATAAAAGGTAAGTAACAAGGCAAAAACCATTGAAGACAATCCATATACACCAGTTGCAGAACCTACTAAATCGGCGGCATTATTGTATACTTTATCTTTTGCTTGATATTCTTGCTCTTTTAATGTGCTAAGAAAAACAACTTCTTCTTTGTTGTTTTTTAGAACAGCTCCTTTATCGTCCAATTTTGCAAATTCTTTTACATCTGGTTTTGGAGAGTGAAAAACATGTTCTGTTAGTGCTGGTGTAGATAAACTCCACATGGTAAAAAATGCAAACCAACTAAAAAATTGAATTAATCCCAATTTTTTCATGGTTGAAGGCATTTCTTTCAAACTAATTATTAAATCTGGAATAAAGCGAGATTCTTTTTTTTCGGTAAGAAATTGATTTAAATCTTCTGGTGGATTTTCTTTTGTAGTAAATATAGTATATAAAATACTTGCAAAAAATACAAATGCGCCAACAGAAAAAGCTACAATTACCGATTGTGGAATGACACCTGCTTTTGCTTCATTAGTTACGCCCAATTTATTAACTAACCACGGTAAGTTACTGGCAATCCAGGTTCCAATTCCGATAATTAACGTTTGAATCACAAATCCGTTTGAACGCTGTGATTCGGGTAGTTTATCAGCTACTAAAGCACGGAAAGGTTCCATACTAATATTTATAGAAGAATCTAAAACCCATAACAAGCCTGCTGCAATCCATAATGCAGGAGAATGTGGCATAAAAAACAAAGTAATAGAAGCTAAAATGGCTCCAATAAGAAAAAATGGTTTTCTTCTTCCGAATTTTGGACTCCAAGTATTGTCAGATAAATATCCAACAATTGGCTGAACCAACAAACCAGTTAAAGGTGCGGCAACCCAGAGACCTGGAATGTCGTCTACTTCGGCACCAAGGGTTTGAAAAATTCTTGACATGAAGCCTCCTTGTAAGGCAAAACCAAACTGTATCCCTAAGAATCCGAAACTCATGTTCCAAATTTCCCAGAAACGTAACTTACGCTTTTCCATTTATCGTAATTAGTTGTTAATACTACGATAAGCGTTTTTTATGTGCTTATCAAAACTATACTTAATTTTTGAAGTGAAATATAAGCTTTGATAGACACAAATTAAAGTAAATTATTTTAAATAATCTAAAAAATTTGTCTCAAAAAACAGCGAATATAGTAAAAATTAATTTTTAATGTATTGATTTTTATATAGTTAGATAAACTATTACGTTGTCGTAGATTCTCTAAAAATTAATTCAGTTTCTATAATTTCAGTAGTGTATTGTTCGTCATCTTCTTCTTTTTCAAGACGTTCAATTAGCATTTTTGCCGCTTTTTGACCCATTTTTATTCCATTCTGACTAACCGTAGTAATTGTTGGCGTTGAAAATTGTGAAATAATTCCATCCGTAAACCCTATAACCGCAATATCATCTGGTACTTTTTTACCAATTTTATTAATCGCTTTAATGGCTGTTACGGCAAATAATTCATTCACAGCAAACACGGCATCAATAGCATTATTTGTAATTAAATCGATAATTTGATCCTGACAATGGTCTATGTCTTCTACTTTAATAATTAATTTATCATTAATTGATACATCATAATCCGCCAACGCTTTTAAATAGCCTTCTGTACGAAGTTTTCCTACACTTACATAGTCAACAGTAGTTATTAGGGCTATATTTTTATATTTATTTGTGATAAAAAATTCAGTTGCATTATAAGCTGCCAATTGATCGTCAATAATTACTTTATCGCAAAAAACATCATTTGTAACGCGGTCAAAAAGTACTACTGGCATCCCTTGGTTAATAACTTCTTCTAAATGGTGAAAATCTTTTTTTAGTTGCGTTTCTTTGGAAAGCGACATGATAAAACCATCCGTACTTCCGCTGGCCAACATTTCAAGATTGATCACTTCCTTATCAAAAGACTCGTCCGAAAGCGTCACAATAACATTATAACCAAATTCATTGGCCACATGTTCTATTCCACTAATAACTGTGGCAAAGAAATGATGTACAATTTCAGGTATAATAATTCCTATGGTTTTTGTTTTTTTGTTTTTTAAACTTAACGCAATATTATTTGGCTTATAATTATACAATTTAGCAAAAGCTTTCACTTTTAATCTTGTTTCTTCACTGATTTCGTGACTGTCTCTTAATGATTTTGAGACGGTTGAAATAGAAATATCCAGCTCTTTTGCAATTTGCTTTAAGGTTACTTTTCTTCTCATTTTAATTTTGAATTAAATTCGATTTTCGGCTACAAGATACTTCTTTTATTTTAAGTAGAAAAGTAGCCTTTTTTTTTCGAAATTATGAAAGTGGAATTTTTATCCGAAAAAAATTATTTATCCTATTCATTTTCAGTAAAAAAGATGCATAAATAATAAAGTTTTCAACACGAAAACGTTTTCGTTGCGTAATAAATTTCAATAGATTTTGATTAATGAAAATTTTACATAAATTTAACCTTTGAAGTGAATATATAAGCAAAAAACTGACTATTAATTTAAACAAAATGTATGAAAACAATGCTAAAAAAATTACTGTTTTTTATGCTCGTTTTACCATTAAGTGTTTTGGCTCAAAACACCTTAACAGGTAAAGTAACAGACGCATCTAGCAACCAAGCTATGTCTGGCGTTTCAGTAGCAATTACTGGAACAACAAATGGAACATTCACAAATTCTGATGGAACATTTACTTTGAAAAATGTTAAATCAGGAGACAATGTTTCTTTCTCATTTTTGGGATTCAAAACAGAAACCATTGCTTACACTAATCAACAAAACATTTCAGTTTCTTTACAACAAGACGGACAAGGAATTGAAGAGGTAGTTGTAGTAGGTTACGGTAAAGTTAAGAAAAAAGACGCTACTGGCGCGGTAACTCAAATTTCTGCTAAAGATTTTAACAAAGGTGCTACACCAACTGTTGAAAATTTATTAAATGGTAGAGTTGCAGGTTTACAAATTAACACAGGAGGTGGGCCAGCAAGTGGTTCAGCTATTAGAATTAGAGGTGGTGCATCAATTAGTGCAACAAATGATCCTTTAATTGTTGTGGATGGTTTACCAATTTCTAATGAATCGCCTTCAGGATCAAGAAACTTTTTAGCTACTTTAGATCCAAATACAGTAGAATCTATCTCTGTATTAAAAGATGCTTCTGCAACTGCTATTTATGGTTCAAGAGCTTCTAATGGTGTAATTATCATTACAACTAAAAAAGGCGGAAAAAAATTGAAAGTAGATTACAATTTCCAATACGGAAGCGGTAAACACTACAGAAAAATTGATGTTTTAAGTTCAGATGAATTTGTAGCTAAAGCACAAGAATTATATCCTGCACAAGTTGGAACTCTTGGAGTGCCTTCTGGAATTGCAGATAACCCTGCTACGCCAAATATCAATGAAAGTAGAACTATCTACAATACAGATTGGCAAGAAGAAATTTTTAAACAAACAGACTATGTTACGAATAACTTAAACTTGAGTGGTAGTTTATTTGATAAAATTCCTGCAAGATTAAGTGTTGGAAATACCTACCAAGAAGGTTTGATCATGACAGATAAATTTAACAGAAATACTGCAGGTTTAAATTTAAGCCCAAGTTTATTTAATGATCATTTAAAATTAACTTTAAACGCTAACATTTCTAACGAAAAAAATAATTTTGCTAGAACACCTATTGGAAGCGCAATTAGATTTGATCCAACGAAACCAGTTTATGATGCCAACTCGCAATGGGGTGGTTTTTATGAATACACTGCATCTAACGGAAATTTAACACCGTTAGCACCTAGAAATCCAGTAGCGGAAATTATGCAAAGCTCAAGTGCTAGTAAAGTAAACCGTATATTAGGTAACTTCCAATTAGATTATAAATTCCATTTTTTACCTGAATTAAGAGCAGTTGTAAACCTTGGATATGATCAATCTAAAGGTGAAGGAACTCCAACGGTTGCAAGAAATTCTGCAATATCTGATGGAAATGGTGGTAACGCATTAACTGATAAATTTGGAGAGCGATCTAACTATACTTCTTCTTTCACAAATAAATTATTAGATGGGTATTTTGTTTATAACAAAAAATTCGGACAATTAGATTTTGAAGGAACTGCAGGTTATTCATACCAAAAATTTGAGGAGGAAAGATTTAATTCTGGAAATGTATTAAATCCTACTGCTGATTTTTCTGACTTAGATAGATCAACAGATAGAGTTTTAATTGGATATTTTGCTAGAACAAACTTAACGTATAAAGACAAGTACTTATTAACGTTAACGTATAGAAGAGACGGAACTTCTGTGTTTTCAAAAGAAAACCAATTTGGTAACTTCCCAGCAGCATCGTTTGCTTGGAAATTAAACAACGAGTTTTTTGCAAATAGCAAAACAATTTCTGACTTAAAGCTTAGAGCAGGTTGGGGTATTACCGGACAACAAGATTTAGGAAGAGGAAGAAGAGATTATTTTCAACCACAATATACAACAGGGACACCAGGTTCACAGTATGTATTTGGAACATCTCCTATTACAGTAGGATTACCTAGAGATTACAATCCAAATTTAAAATGGGAAGAAACCACAACATATAATGTAGGTTTAGACTACGGTTTATTCAATAACAGAATTTCTGGATCGATTGAAGGATATTACAAATTATCAGAAGATTTATTATTTAATGCTCCTTTTGCTGACGGTTCTAACTTTTCAAACTTTGGACCTCAAAATATCGGAAGTTTAGATATTAAAGGGGTTGAATTCACGTTAAATGCTGAAATTGTTAAAAAAGAAAAATTCAATTGGAATGTTAATTTCAATGCTTCTAAATTTGAAAGAAGAATTAAATCTTTGAAAACAGTTAATAATACTCCTACTGGAGGTATTGGTGGTGGAACAGGTGGAAACATTCAAGTGTTTACTGAAGGTTGGACACCAAATTCATTTTATGTTTTTCAACAATTATATAATCCTGATGGAACTCCAATTGAAGGTGGTTTTGCCGACCTAAATGGTGATAATATTATTAATGACAAAGATAAATACATTAGAAGTAATACAGATCCAGATGTATTATTAGGATTTCAATCTATAATGAATGTATATAATTTTGATTTCTCATTTAACTTAAGAGCAAGTATTGGAAACAGAATGTATAACAACGTGAATTCTGGAAACGCATATACTAATAATATGTTTGCTAATTCAATTTTATCAAACGTACCAACAAGTACTTTTGATTCAAACTTTGCAAGCTCAGGGAATAATGTAATTTTCTCTGATTATTATATTGAAAATGCATCTTTCTTAAGAATGGACAATATTACATTAGGATATACATTCCCTAATTGGTTAGAAGGAAAAGCTTCAGTAAGATTAAGCGCAGGCGTTCAAAATGCGTTTGTAATTACTAAATATTCAGGATTAGATCCAGAGGTATTTAGCGGAATTGATAACACAATT
>NZ_JBEIET010000039.1:0-16361 GCF_040382755.1 Flavobacterium sp. | reverse complement strand
TAAAATTACACCAAGTGTAAATTTCAGATTTAGACATCCAAATTTTAGAAAAAACCAAGGTGAAGGCTTATTAATACGACAGGTATACGTAAACAGAGAAAAATCGAATTTTGTTTCTACAAAAAATTCAGAAAATTATTCCGTGTTTAATGTACGATATGGCTATGCAAATAGCGAATTAATAGAACAATTTTCTTACGGAACCGATTTTCAACTTTCAAATCGTTTTGGAAAAATATCTGGGCAAATACAATATCGTAAACTTTTTGAAAATAACAGATTTATCAATTTAAGGGCTTTTGCTGGAGTTTTTACACATAATGATACCCAAAACAACTTCTTTAGCTTTGGAATTGATAGGCCTTCCGACTATTTATTTGATTACGCTTTAATTGGACGTAGTGAAAGCACAGGTTTATTTAGTCGTCAGTTTGTAAATGCAGAAGGTGCCTTCAAATCTAAATTTGCGACCCGTTTTGCCAATCAATATATTTTAGCTTTAAATGCAAGTTGGACAATTTGGGACTGGATAGAAGTTTACGGTGATATCGGAACATTTAAAAACCAAGGTTACACCTCGCAATACATATACGATAGTGGGATTCGCTTAAATTTAGTACAAGATTATTTCGAATTATATTTACCCGTTTATTCTTCAAATGGCTTTGAATTAAACGACAAAAATTACGGCGAACGCATCCGATTTATTATCACGTTAAGTCCAAAAACATTAACCTCTTTATTTACAAGAAGATGGTTTTAAAATTAGCAAAATTTCATATAAATTTCAGTTTCTAAATTTGTAATTTTTATGCATTATTCGTAAATAATAGTTACTATTTCGAAATAACACTACGTTTTTTACAACCAAACATCAATATTTTTATTCATTATTCATAAAAATAACCTTCACATAGTACCATTTCGTTTTTTTGTTTAAATTTGTAACATAGCAAAGTAATATTATGAGCAAAACTAAGACGGCAGAAACATTATCTTTCGAAGATTTCAAAAAAGAAGTTTTACACGATTATAAAATCGCATCCGTTAGTCGCGAGTGTAGTCTTTTAGGACGAAAAGAAGTCCTTACTGGAAAAGCAAAATTTGGTATTTTTGGCGATGGTAAAGAAGTACCTCAATTGGCCTTAGCGAAAGCCTTTCAAAATGGTGATTTTCGTTCAGGATATTACCGTGACCAAACGTTTATGATGGCTATTGGCGAATTATCAATCGTTCAGTTTTTCGCAGGATTATATGGTCACGCCGATATTAATTTTGATCCAATGAGTGCGGGTCGACAAATGGGTGGGCATTTTGCCACACATTCGTTAGACGAAAACGGAAATTGGAAAAATTTAACCCAACAAAAAAATTCAAGTGCCGACATCTCTCCTACTGCTGGGCAAATGCCACGTTTATTAGGCTTAGCACAAGCCTCAAAAATATATAGAAATGTAACAGAAATTCCTGCTGAAAATAATTTTTCAGTACAAGGAAATGAAGTCGCTTGGGGAACAATTGGAAACGCCTCTACATCAGAAGGGTTGTTTTTTGAAACCATAACCGCTGCTGGTGTGTTACAAGTTCCAATGGTAATGAGTGTTTGGGATGACGAATACGGAATTTCAGTTCACGCCAAATATCAAACTACAAAAGAAAACATATCCGAAATATTAAAAGGATTACAACGCGATGACGCAAACAACGGGTACGAAATTTTCCGTGTGAAAGGTTGGGATTATCCCGCGTTAGTTGACACGTATCAAAAAGCTTCTAAAATTGCCCGAACAGAACATGTACCAGTTTTAATTCACGTAAACGAATTAACACAACCACAAGGTCATTCTACTTCAGGTTCACACGAGCGATACAAAAATGCAGATCGTTTGGCGTGGGAAGCAGAATTTGACTGTAATGCACAAATGAAAAAATGGATGATAGCTAACAATTTGGCAACATCCGAAGAATTAGAAGAAATCGAATCAGCATCTAAAAAAGAAGTTTTAGAAGGTAAAAAAACAGCTTGGGCAAATTACTTATCTGCTATCAAAGAAGACCAAGCGGCAACTGTTGCTATTCTAAATCAAGTCGCACAAAACTCTGAAAATAAAGTTTTTATTGAAAAATACGCGAATGATATCGCTGCGATAAAAGAACCAATTAGAAAAGATTTGTTGGTAGTTGCCAGAAAAGTACTACGTATGCTTTCCGGTTCTGATAGAGCGACTTTAGCAACTTATATTTCAAATTTTATTGCGCGTATTCAACCAAAATACAGTTCGCATTTACATTCAGAATCCAATCAAAATAATGCTTCAACTACTGAAGTAAAACCAATTTACGATGAAACTGCCGAAGAAGTAGATGCTCGTTTGGTGTTAAGAGATAACTTCGATAAAATTTTCGCAACCTATCCAGAAACATTAGTCTTTGGTGAAGATGCTGGAAATATTGGGGATGTAAACCAAGGTTTAGAAGGCATGCAAGAAAAATACGGCGAAATGCGGGTTTCAGATGCTGGAATTCGTGAAGCCACCATTTTAGGTCAAGGTATCGGAATGGCGATGCGCGGTTTACGACCAATTGCAGAAATTCAGTATTTAGATTATTTGTTATACGCCATTCAGATTATGAGTGACGATTTGGCCACGCTTCAATACAGAACGCATGGTCGTCAGAAAGCACCTTTAATTATTAGAACACGTGGACACCGATTAGAAGGTATTTGGCATTCCGGTTCGCCAATGGGAATGATTATTAATTCTATTCGTGGAATTCACGTTTTGGTACCAAGAAATATGACCAAAGCTGCAGGATTTTATAATACCTTATTAAAAACAGACGAACCTGCTTTAGTAATTGAATGTTTAAATGGCTACCGTTTAAAAGAAAAAATGCCAATCAACTTAGGTGAATTTCAAACGCCAATTGGTATGGTAGAAACCATTAAAGAAGGAAAGGATATTACGTTAGTTTCATACGGTTCCACATTACGAATTGTAGAACAAGCCGCAAAAGAATTATTAGAAAACGGAATTGATGCTGAAATTATTGATGTTCAGAGTTTATTACCTTTTGACATTGCTCACGATATAGTAAAATCAGTAGCGAAAACCAATCGTTTATTAGTGATTGACGAAGACGTTCCTGGTGGAGCAAGTGCTTTTATTTTACAAGAAATTATTGAAAATCAAAACGCGTACCAATATTTAGATAGCGCACCACAAACCTTAACTGCTAAGGCACACCGCCCAAGTTACGGAACCGATGGTGATTATTTTTCTAAACCAAGTGCCGAAGATGTTTTTGAAAAAGTGTACGAAATGATGCATGAAGCAAATCCGAACAAGTTTCCAAAGTTGTATTAATTTAAATAAAAAATAATCAAGCTTCTATTTCCTTACATTCCTTATATGGTCAAACAATAAAACATATAAGGAACGAATAAAATATAAGTTTTAAATAAATCCAAATGGCTAACACCTACATCGCATACCATTTTACAATTGAACCGACAGAACTGGGTTCGCAAATTTTAATTGCTCAATTAGAAGAAACCACTTTTGAAAGCTTTGAAGAATCCGAAGAAGGTGTTTCGGCTTACGTTCAAAAAGACGTTTGGTCTGAAAATATTTTAAGCGAAATTGTAATTCTTACGAATGAAAATTTCAAAATTTCATATACTACAAAGGAAATTGAGCCCGTAAATTGGAACGAAGAATGGGAGAAAAACTTCTCTCCTATTGATGTGGACGGAATTTGTCACGTTCGTGCACCTTTTCATCCAGCTACTAATGCCAAATATGAAATCGTAATTGAGCCAAAAATGAGTTTTGGAACAGGTCATCACGAAACGACACATATGATGATTCAGCATTTGTTAGAGTTAGACGTTACCAACAAAAAAACAATTGATATGGGTTGCGGAACAGCCATTTTAGCCATTTTAGCCGAAATGAAAGGCGCACATCCAATTGATGCAGTGGATATAGATAATTGGTGTTATTTAAACTCTATTGAAAACGCTGAACGTAATACTTGCAAACACATATCCGTATACGAAGGCGATGCATCTTGGTTAAATGACGGTCAGAAATACGATGTGTTTATTGCCAACATCAACAGAAACATATTATTAAACGATATGGCGACATATGTAAACTGTATGAATGATAATGCCGTTTTATTATTAAGCGGATTTTATACAGAAGATTTTGAAGCAATAAACGCATGTTGTGAAAAATTAGGACTAAGTTTTGAATCGAAAAAAGAAAGAAACAATTGGTTAGGTTTGAAATATAGTAAAAATTAATAATTTTGTGGAACCACATAGGTACATAGTTATATAAAACTTAGTTTCTATATGAACTATTTATAGCAAAGCTACTCAGTAGAAAATAATTCTATGTGGCTATGTGTTTTTAAAAATTAATAGAATAATTATGAGCACATTAACAGAAACATTAGACGAAGTATTAGTTGAAGAAGCCGTTGGAAATAACAACGAAATTGTTTTATATAACGATGATGTAAATACGTTTGATCACGTTATTGAATCTTTAGTGAAAATTTGTAATCATACTTGGGAACAAGCGGAACAATGTGCCATTTTAGTGCATTATAAAGGACAATGTACTGTAAAAACTGGCGAATTACCAAAATTAAAGCCACAATGTGCTTCCCTGCAAGATGCAGGTTTAAGTGCTGTAATCATATAAAAAAATCGACCAATTGGTCGATTTTTTGTTTTAAGATGTTATTTTTCCAAAAGCACAACTTACATAAGATTTGGCTTTTGATGTTAACGAATTCGCTTCACCATCTTCGGGATACCCTATTTCAGCTAATGTATTCTTTACTATCTCTAAAGTATGCGCTTCAGAATATTCAAAAGTAACGGAATTATCTTCTATTTCTATACTAACTTCAGAAACATCATCTAAAGCATTTAATTTTTTTGAAATCGTATTGGCACAACCTCCACATTTCAAATTTTGGATATGAACTATTGTTTTCATTTTAAGTATTTTATAAAGTAAATTTACAAAAAGTATAACGATAAAAATCTGATAAATATCACTTTAACATAAAATTAATGTGGCAATTTATTTTTCAAAATTCCATATATATAAGTACCTAATAGAGCACCTAACAATACGACGCAAATTGACAAAACACCATTTCCTATTAAAATAAAAATCGGACCTGGACAGCAACCAACTAATCCCCATCCCAATCCAAACATCGTACCACCAATAATATATCTTGAATAAGAAAAATCTTTGTCTTGAATTTTTATTTCAGCTCCTTTAAAACCTTGAATTTCTTTCTTTTTTATTAGATAAATTCCTGTTACACCTACAAAAATTGCGGTTCCAATAATTCCGTACATATGAAAACTTTGAAACATAAACATTTCATATATTCTGTACCAAGAAACCGCTTCTGCTTTGGTTAATACTATTCCAAAAACAATACCTACAATAAAAAATTTTACTAACTTCATTAGGAACCAAAAATTAAAGGAATTAAAAAATGTGCAGAAATTAATCCGCCCAGAAAAAAGCCAATTACTGCAATTAAAGAAGGGATTTGCAAATTACTTAACCCAGATATAGCGTGACCAGATGTACAACCACCTGCATAAGGGGTTCCAAACCCAATTAAAAAGCCGCCAAGTAATAAAATTGAAAAACCTTTAAAAGTAAACGCATTTTCAAAACTAAATATGGCGTCAGGACCTATTTTACCATTAGGAACATCAATATGTAATTGATGTAAATTTTCTAATGTTTTTGGATGTAACTGCAATGTTGTATTCGCATCCATTAAAAAATATGAAGCAATAAAACCGCCCACAATTGCTCCTAAAGCTATAGATAAGTTCCATTTTTGTTCTTTCCAATCAAAATTGAAATACTCAATTTTTTTCTTTGGAAATGACATACTACAAATGGTTCTTAGGTTGGAAGACATGCCAAACGTTTTACCAAAATAAGTTAAAACTAACATGATAAGTCCAATTAAAAAGCCAGAAATAGCCCAGTGCCAAGTACCTTGAATTACTTCCATAAATTGTTAAATTGTATTTAATGAATTACTATATTTGTTTCCGATTTTAAGCGCTACTATTTAAAGATAAAAAGTAGTATTTAAAATCTAAACAGCTGTTTGCTGTCGGAGTATTTTAAACCGTTTTCAAAGATACAAAAAATGAATAAATTTAAAATAGAATTTAAGTGGGCAATATACTACACTTTTTTAGGAATTATGTGGTTTCAACTAGAAAAATATTTAGGTTTTCATGATACAAACATTGCCAATCATCCTGAATTTACAAATTTAGTATTTATATTAATATTCGGAATTTACATTCTTTTTTTATTAGATAAGAAAAAAAACTTTTTCAATGGCATAATGTCTTGGCAACAAGGGTTCCTTTCAGGTGTAATTTTAGCTATTTTCGCTATGATTTTAACACCCTTTGCTTTATATTTTTCGTTAAAATATGTGAATCCTGATTTTTTTACAAACATGATTAACTATTCCGTTTCTAAAGGGATGAAACTTAAAAATGCACAAGCTATGTTTGACATAACCGCATATATGATTTTTGCAACTTTTGGAACGTTATCTTTTGGTATCATATTTGCAGCATTAGCAGCATTACTTGTAAAAACTAAAAATAAATAATTATGAGAAAGTTAATCAACCTTAGTTTAATTCTTATACTTTGCGTGGCATGTGTAAGTACAAAAAACACGATTCAAAATATAGATGACACAGCTGTGTTACCTAAAATTGTTGCAGGACAATTTGAATTAGTAGAAACGGCCACCGATTTGCAATACGGATACAGTGAATTTTATCCAGTAAATTTAGGTTTTTCAACGTATGAAAACAGCAACAACCAAAACGTGAATCGATTTTTTAATAGCTTTACGGGTACAAATGGAGAAAAAGTAACCTATCAACTTTTAGAAACGTGTTGCCCATTTCCAAGCAAACGCAATAAAATGGGAGCTGGAACTTTAGTGTTATATGAAATCTATTTAGACGGAAAAGCATCCAATAAAAAAATATACATCAATACTTTTGAAAAAGGCAAAATAATGTGTCCAAAAGGATTTATAATTAAAAAAAGTGAAACTTCTGGTAACTAAAACGCGAACCTTTGTTATCTTTGCATCTTAAAATTCAACAACATGAACTTAGACCATATTCCACAAATTAAACATACAAAAAGCGGTAATTTTTTCGTTTTAGCTGGACCTTGCGCCATTGAAGGTGAAGAAATGGCGTTACGAATAGCCGAAAAATTAGTTTCTATTACAGATAATTTACAAATTCCATTTGTTTTCAAAGGAAGTTTCAAAAAAGCAAACCGTTCAAGAATTGATAGTTTTTCTGGTATTGGTGATGAAAAAGCACTAAAAATATTGGAAAAAGTTTCAAAAGAATTTGGTGTACCTACGGTTACAGATATCCATACCAACGAAGATGCTGCAATGGCGGCTGCGTATGTTGATGTCTTGCAAATTCCTGCATTTTTAGTTCGTCAAACGGATTTAGTTGTAGCTGCTGCTAAAACAGGTAAAACAGTTAATTTGAAAAAAGGACAATTTATGAGTCCGGAAAGTATGAAACACGCAGCTCAAAAAGTTATGGATTGTCGGAATGATAATTTTATGATTACCGATAGAGGTACCATGTTTGGTTACCAAGATATGATTGTAGATTTCAGAGGTATTCCAACTATGAAAGAATTTGGAACTACTGTTTTAGACGTAACACATTCTTTACAACAACCAAATCAAACCAGTGGGGTAACTGGTGGAAGACCCGATATGATAGAAACCATAGCCAAAGCAGGAATTGTAACAGGTGTAGATGGAATTTTCATTGAAACCCATTTTGATCCAGCAAATGCTAAAAGTGATGGCGCCAACATGTTGCATTTAGACTATTTTGAAGGTTTAAT
The DNA here is from genome assembly GCF_040382755.1 of Flavobacterium sp. Classification (GTDB taxonomy): domain Bacteria; phylum Bacteroidota; class Bacteroidia; order Flavobacteriales; family Flavobacteriaceae; genus Flavobacterium. The sequence goes on along the minus strand of NZ_JBEIET010000039.1, from coordinate 8,380 downwards.
GACTAAGTTAGTTGCCATCAGACAAACTATAAACAAATTTTAATACACCATACAAAATCCCCAAATGAAAAAAATTTTAACGCTTGTTGTTGCTTTACTTACGATAACAAGTTTTGCACAAACTGAAAACCAAGTAGATTTACCTATTCAAAAAGAAAAATATACCGCACATAATAAAGGGAAATTTTTCTTTTATTGGGGAGGCAACAGAGCCTACTACTCCACTTCAGATATTCGATTTACAGGTGCTGATTACGATTTTACATTAAATGACGTAACAGCTCAAGACAAACCGAAAGGATATCATGTAGATTATGTAAATCCTTCTAGAATGACAATTCCGCAAACCAATTTTAGAATGGGTTATTTTTTTAATGACCATTATAATATTTCTGTAGGAGTGGATCATATGAAATACGTAATGCAACAAGATAAAGTGGTAAGCTATACCGGGAATTATCCAAACGAAGGCACTTTTGGTGAAAGTTTACCAGGAAACCAAGTGTTACTTACCGAAAAGTTTTTGACATTTGAACATACCGATGGGTTAAATTATATTAATTCTGAAATTACACGTGTAGATGATATTTCAAAATGGTTTAACTTGCCAAATACAGATAAATTTCAAATTAATTTATCAGAAGGTTTAGGTACTGGCGTTTTATTACCTAAAACCAATACAAAATTATTTACCAAAGAAAGACACGATGAATTTCATTTATCTGGCTTTGGAGTTTCAGCAAAAGCAGGGTTAACTTTTACGTTTTACAAGCATTTTTTCATTCAAACCGAATTGAAAACAGGTTATATTAATATGAACGATATTCGTACCACATTTGATAGTGCAGATAAAGCGCAACAAAATTTTTGGTTTTTTCAAAATATGATTGCCTTTGGTGGTATATTTAAAATCTAGATAACAAAATACTAACAAAAAAGTCCGTCAGAAGTAACTCTGACGGACTTTTTTTATTTAACATAATCAATAATCAAAATGACTAAAACAATAACAATTACAAATAAAACGTATACTTTATTTATTTTAGAATTATCTCTATAATCAATAATTCTTGTTATTTCATCATTTGTAATAATTTTATTTTCAATTAAAATTTTATCAATTTCAATTTTATCTTTTTCAAGCAAATGATATCTAAAAGAATTATCTGTCTGAATTTGAGATTCATCATAATGAAATGAAATATTATTATCGATTAATTCTGATTCAAATCGTATTTTATCCTTCAATAAAATATAAATATGATAAAAATTATCTTTATTTATTTCACTCATAAAAATTGTAAGAAATTAAATATTGGTAACTTAATTAATGACTTCCTTCTACTTCAATCGAATCAACATCAATATTTTGTTTTTTCAGAATTCCTTTTACCAAAATGGCAAATAAAGTTAAGTAAGCAAAACAAACAACACAAACCAAATACGAAATTTCGATACTAAACATATCTGCTAATTTTCCTTGTAAAGGAGGAATAAATGCACCTCCTAAAATCATCATAATTAAAAATGCAGAACCTTGTGAAGTATATTTACCTAATCCTTGCGTTGCCAAAGAAAAAATACAAGGCCACATAACTGAACAAAATAATCCTCCGCTAACTAAAGCAAAAACGCCAATAGAACCAGAAGAAAAAACACCAAAAATCATAGCAATCATTCCCATTAATCCAAAAATTTGAAGTGTTTTGGCGGGTTTTTCTTGACCTAATTTAAAACCAAATATTTGAATTATTATTACTAATGCATAAGGTAAAATTGGAATTATTGTTGAGAATTTCATTCCTTCATCTCCCATATTTCCAATCATATTTGAAATTAATATTACTAAAAATGCAATATATGGAACTACGATAAATGCAATTTGTTTTTTCAATGATTTCAGATTAAATACTGAAATAGCACCTGTCCATCTTCCAATCATTAAACTACCCCAATATAATGAAATTAACATAGGTGTTATATTTTCCCAATATTTATCTGAATTACCAGATTTTGAATCCAAAACTTTTAAATATTCTCCCAAATTACTTTGTATTGCAACTTCTACTCCAACATATGCAAAAATTCCTAACATTCCTAATACTAATTGAGGATATTTTAATGCTCCCCAACCATCTGGATTAGATTTCGAAGACTGCATTGCAAAAGTTAAACCGAACACCAACGCTAAAATTCCAATAATAATTAGATATAAACTCAAATTACTATTATGATCTACCTCACTTTTAGTATATTGAATAAATATGATAGATAAAACAGCAACTAAAACTATTGTTATTATACTCAATAAAAGTGTAGCTTTAGATTCGTTTTCAATGGTAGCATCATTTTTTCCATCAGGTAATTTCTTTGAAAGTTTAAATAGCAAAGCTGCTATTAAAAATGCCACACCAATGATTACATATAACCACTGAACTATTCCTAAGCTCAATCCAGGAATAAGACTTTCATCTAATTTAGTTGTTCCTAAAAGGGCTAATGCAAATACTATAGGTCCTATTGTGGTACCAAATGAATTAATTCCTCCAGCTAAATTTAACCTATGCGCGCCAGTAGACTCATCACCCAATGAAATCGCAAAAGGTTGTGCAGCAGTTTGTTGTAATGAAAAACCTAATGCTATAATAAATAAAGCACCTAATATAAAAGCAAAATCATTAGACCCTAATGCTGGAAACATAACAAATGCACCTATCACTGAAAGTATTAATCCATAAACAATTCCGTTTTTTAAACCCCAAGAATTTAAAAAATCTTTTTTACCTATAACTGAAAACAAGAATAATAAAAAAGCACCTATATAGTATGCAAAATAGAATGCCGAATCAATTAATTGACTTTGAAATTGTGATAAATTAAATTTTGCTTTACAAAATGGAATAAAAACACCATTTGAAGCTCCGATAAATCCCCAAAAAAAGAATACACCAATTAGGGTATATAAAGCAGGGTAATTGGTTTGTTTATTTGCTGTGTTCATAGTAGCGATTATTATATTAATAATTGTTTTATTAGTTGTTTGCTAAATAACAAAATATTATTTCATTAATTTAAAAAAACAAAAAAAATTAACGAAAACGAAATAGTTGAATTTTATAAGTTAATTTATAATTAATGATCATTTATCCTCTAAATAATCTTGCAAATAGGTAAATCGTGGAGTAAGTTTTCCGTTTTCAGTAATTTTTGCTCTGCTCAAAACGCCTGAAGTATCTTCATTAAAAAAAGCAGGAATAACATGTTCTAAGAACATTTCACCAAAACCTTCACTGGCGTCTTTTGGTAATTCACAAGGTAAATTATCTACTGCCATTACCACAATTGCACTTGGATGAAACATATCCACTTCTTTATGTTCACTAGCTAAATAACCATAAGATGGATTTGCAATAGTACTAGCACGTAACGTACAAGCAATAGGCCCAGCGATATCACATGAAATATCGGCAACTACTTTAATTTTACAGTTTGGAGCAGCTAACATGTCTTGTGTTAATATTTCTGGTGCACCATTTCCATAAAAATGTCCTGCCATAAAAATATCAGAAACTGTAGTAAAACGTTCAAAATTAGATGTGAAATGTTCTGGATTAGAATAAAATTCTGCTTTATTAAATTCAATACCAGATTGATGACAATTATAATCTTGAACATCAAGCATAGTATACACAGGATAGGTGTACGTTTTTGATAGATAATCTGAAACAGAAACTTCTTTAATTTTCATACCATCTAACATTTCTTTAGCACCAAATGCCACTTTTCCTTTTCCTGTTAAAGCAATCTTAATGGGTGGTAAAAAAGGTTTCTTAAGTTGCGAAATCAAAGCGGCCTGATTGGCTAATGTTTCTGCTTTTGGTAATGAAAAAAGTTCGAACTTCAATCCGAAAGCTCTAATTCCGTTATACGCACCTACAATCCCAGCGTATCTTCCAAAACCAATTAATCGCGTATTATTTGCATCAACTATGGTTTCGTGGTCGTACAAATCGATGTTTTTATCTATACATGCTTGCAATAATTTTCTATTATAAGCTTGTTTTTTAATCGTATGAGAAAAGAAAAAGTATTTTTTATTTGGGATTAAGGCTTCTACAGGAACTTCCTTTACACCAAGTAACACATCACAATCGTCCATATTATCCGAAACTTCAAAACCTTTTTCAATATATTCAGCATCTGTAAAGACACGAATATCCGAAGATTCTACTTTAAAATCAGCATTTGGAAATTGTTTTTTTACAAGTAAAAGTTCTGAAGGTGAGAACACTACTCTTCTATCTGGAGGATTTTTCCTTTCTTTAATAATTCCGAATTTCATTTTTAGGGCTTTTGGTAAATTTTTATAATACAAATTACTTGTATTACTTTACAAATATAACATTTTTGATTTTGAGTTTAAAACTTTTCTGCTTGAATAATTTATTGTAATTTTGGCATCCATTTGATTTGAAGGTTTTATATACATGACTAGATATATCAAATAAATATGGGGTCGACTGGTTTTGACAGCAAGTGGCACTAATTAGTAAGCATGTCGAGCATTGTATTTTTGGCTCGTAAATATCAATCATACACACTTTTTAAACGGCGAAAATACTTACGCTTTAGCTGCATAATCCGAATTATAGTACGATAATGCCATGTCCCAACAAGGTTGGGAAGCTGGATTTCTCTCAAAAGCCTTGGTTTGTGGCGGTTGGTTTAGAGGAATGGTAAAAATAAACCTAGGAATGGTAAAACTTTAAATCCACTCTGACATTCATAAAGTTAAGCGAATAGTGGCTGTTTTTGGCCAAGCTATTTTGTCGAAAATTTAAACAAAAACTAAACATGTAGAACGCTTTTTGATGGCTTGTTTGGACGAGAGTTCGATTCTCTCCGACTCCACAAAAATAAAAAGACCTCTTATTTTCATAAGAGGTCTTTTTATTTTAAAAATTTTCTAAAAAGAAGTAAAATTTTGTTTTGTTAATAAGACGATTCAGTTCTGTATCTTTTAATTGATATTTTTTACTTGACTTTGTTTTTATCATTTTCAACTCAATTATTAATCTTTGAATTTGGAAATAATCATGCATTATAAAAATTATATCTTTTGAATGTATTCTATTCAATATTCTTTTAGATTCTGACACTTTACCCAATTGAAACAAATTTATAGCTTTAATCAAGTCCAATGCCTCAATATAACCTTCATCCAATGAAAAATCAGGTAATCTTTTATAATCCAATTCACAAATTTCAAGCACTTCACTGGCTTCTTGTGGCCTTTCAATTAGATTTAAAACATCAGCAAGTATAAATTGAAAATATGGGAAGTTTATATATTCTCTTTTCCATTTACTTATATTTGAAGCCTCTTTAATACTTAAATTTATCCATTTTTCAAGTTCAAATTCGTTTTGGTTTAAATAATGCTCTAATATATTGGAAGCAAATTTTCTAGCTAAAGGAAAGGGATGATATATTTGTTCTTCAGGAATGGCATTAATTAATTTAAGAACATCTGACCTTTTTGAATTATTTGACATAGCATAACCAAAATAAAGTAAGCTCATGCCAAATAATTGTGATTCATAATTATTTTTTTCTTTAAGATATTTGGACAAGTGAATCGAGTATCCTGATGATAAGCCATCTATAAAGGGAAATCTTTCATAAAAAAATATTTGAGCAGATTTATTTTTTGCCAAAAAAGTAGAAGTACTATTCAACAAATCGTTATCCCTAAGTAGTAATTTTGCAATATTTTTACTAGCGTTGTGATAATTTTCGTCTAAACTAGGGTTTTTAGGATTTATTGAATAAAATAATTTTATGTATTTTATGTCTTTTGAATCTACTATTTTAGTATTATCATTATATAGTTTAATGAAATCTTTATAGTTTTCATAACCACAATAAACAGCAAGATAATTTAATGAAGTATTGGATATTTTTACCCCATCATTAATAAAGCCAAATAATCTTCTTAATGTTTGTGCGCTAATTTTTATTGACGTTATTTCAAAAATATCTACAGATAATTGCTCACAATCTTTAGAAAATAAAATTTCATTACCATAACGAAGCTGGATTTGGTGTATTAAAGATTGGTATTGCATTGATTTTACATATTAATTAGTATTCAAAATAACTAAATAATTATTGAACAACATTAAATTCAATAATAGAAAAGTAACAACTATTTTGGTAAGAATTGTTATATAATCTAAAAGTTGTTCCAGAGGATAACCATAATGGACCCTCTTTAAAAGCAGAATATGCTTGATTTACGTAAAAATTATTTTTAATTCCATTAATTTCAAAACCATTCCCATTTTGTTCGTTGTTACATCCCATAGATTCTATTTTCCAAACCTTGCCATTTGGAACAGTTTTTAGAGAGGAAAATTGTGTTCCGGCTCCAGTATCTCCTTGAGCTATATTAAATGATTCAGTGATAACTCTATTAAATTGTAAGTTTCCTTGAGCGAAAATACTATTTATCCCTAATAATAAAATTGCTGTTAAAATTATTTTTTTTTTTCATTTATTAAGTTATTTATTAAAAGTAAATTTTTACTTGACCATTTGCTCCCGTACCTCCGCTAATAGATGACCAACTTGAATTTGTTGGTTGAGCTCCTCCTCCTCCTCCTCCTGGAAAAATACCATTTATTGTATTATTCCCTGATGGGCAATTCCATGCTGCTCCACCTAAACCTCCATTTCCTGCATTTCCTCCTTTAGGACAATTATTACTATTATTGTAACTCATTCCATTTTGACCATTAATATTATATCCAGCTGTTGAAGTTCCTCCTATTCCTCCAGAGCCTGTTGAATTATTTGTAATTTGAGTTTGACCATTTCCACCACCTGTGGCGCTTATTAAATTTCCAACACTACTTGTTTGCGCAGAACCACCTACTATTACATCAAAAGATGTTCCAGGCACTACTTCAAAACACTGGTAACCATATCCTCCACCTCCACCAGCTCCGGTACCATAAAATTGCGAAGCATTACTTCCACTTCCACCTCCACCCCATACTTCAATACAAATAGTTGTTACACCAGGGGGCACTTTCCATGAATAGGTTCCAGGAGTAGAAAAAACACCTGGTGAATTAAAAATAGAAGGTGTTTGAGAATTAGAAAAATTATTAATTGTATTGTAATTACTATTATTCCCTATACCTATTGCTTCTATTTTCCAAACCTTTCCATTAGGAACTGTTCCAGAACTGACAATGTTTAAAATCTGATTTAATTGTAATTCAGAATTAGATAAATTAAACTCAACAATAGAAATAGACACTGCATCTTGACCAAGTTGAACTAACTTCCCTGCAGGCACCCAATAAGGTAATGAAATATCAGAAGAAAACTTTATGGGTTTAGAATCTATATATAAAGTAGGATTTAATTGCGAATAGCAAAACTTCACAACTAACAAAAATATAAATAATACAATTTTAAATTGCTTTTTCATGATATGTAATTTATAATTAAAACCCTTTAATAGTATATAACAATGTTTTATCAGAACTTCCTGAAGAAGATGAATTGATTCCAAACTGTTGCCAATTTGATCCATCGTAAAAATAAAAGCCAATAGGTGTTGTATTTTGAAATACCAAAAGACCAGTTGCTGGAGAAGAAATAGCTAATCTTTGTGTTTCTGTTAAACTAGGTAATAAAATTCCTTTACTTTCAGACTGAATATTTAATATCGCTGAAGCTTGAACTGTTGAAGTTCCTATACCAATACTACCATTTGAATTGATTAATGTTGAAGACGCCTCCCAACTTGAACCATTATGTCTTAAAGTTTGACCAGAAATTCCAGAAACCAATGGCCCCGCTGGACCTTGAGAACCCTGAAGCGAACTTAAAAACTGTGATTCAGTACCGGTATTTCCCGCATTCAACCATATTTGATATGCAGATAGTCCATCAGTGCCGTTTAAACCATTTGTTCCATTTGTTCCATTACTGCCCGGAAGTCCTTGTAATCCTTGAGAACCCTGAAGCGAACTTAAAAACTGTGATTCGGTACCGGTATTTCCCGCATTCAACCATATTTGATATGCTGATAATCCATTTGTTCCATTAGTTCCGTTTAAACCATTTGTCCCATTTGTTCCATTACTACCCGGAAGTCCTTGTATTCCTTGAGAGCCCTGAAGCGAACTTAAAAACTGTGATTCGGTACCTGTATTTCCCGCATTCAACCATATTTGATATGCTGATAATCCATTTGTTCCGTTTAAACCATTTGTCCCATTTGCGCCATTACTACCCGGAAGTCCTTGTATTCCTTGAGAGCCCTGAAGCGAACTTAAAAACTGTGATTCGGTACCTGTATTTC
>NZ_JBEIET010000038.1:0-16425 GCF_040382755.1 Flavobacterium sp. | reverse complement strand
GGTAATAACTTCATCCGATTCATAGCCGTGATGACTATAGCTTATGTTCTCGGAAAGCGCTTGTTTGTAATAGGCATAGAGCACTAATTGTACGTCTTGCGGTACAGAAGTTTTAGGAATTTTTTCATTGGCATTTTGAATAGCTTCCTTGAATTTTTCATCTAAAGATAATTCACTCATTTATTTTTTCGAAATTATAGTTTTGTTTCCAATCGCTTTATCTCCTAATTTTACATTTATAGGCGTTCCTATTGGGAAATATAAATCCACTCTTGAACCAAATTTAATAAAACCAGCATCAGTTCCTTGTACTACTGTCATGCCTACTTCGGCATAGTTTACAATTCGTTTCGCTAAAGCACCTGCAATTTGACGATATAATATATCTCCATACACGTTATTTTCAATAACAACGGTAGTTCGTTCGTTCTCTTCACTGGCTTTAGGATGCCATGCCACTAAGAATTTTCCAGGGTGATATTTACTATATTTTACTATTCCATTTACAGCATATCGAGTTACATGCACATTAATTGGCGACATAAAAATTGAAACCATTAATCGTTTGTCTTTAAAATATTCCGATTCGAATACTTCTTCAATCACCACAACTTTTCCATCAACTGGAGCTAACACATGATGGTCGCTAATATTTGCAATTCGAGTTGGATTTCTGAAAAACTGAAGAATAAGTACTAAAAATCCTAAAAGCACTACTTGTAAGATTTTGCAAACTATAATATTGCTTTCATGAAATAAATAATCAACACCAAAAATACCTATAACGGTAATTAAAGTTGAAATCAATATAATTTTAGCACCTTCTGGATGAAACTTAAGCATAATAGAAATAAATTAAATAAAATATATATAAAAATGGAATAACAAAAATAGCACTATCTAATCGGTCTAAAATACCACCGTGTCCGGGCATAATATTTCCACTGTCTTTAACACCGGCTTCTCTTTTAAATTTAGATTCAACTAAATCGCCAAGTGTACCAAATATTGAAATAATTAAAGCGCTAATAATCCACAAAGTTACATTAAAAAAGGTGTAAAATTGACTAATTATTACAGATGCTATTATTGTAAATACGATTCCGCCAATGAACCCTTCAATTGTTTTTTTTGGAGAAACTCGTTCAAGTAATTTGTGTTTTCCAATTGATTTTCCAACTAAATAAGCAAAGGTGTCATTACACCAAATCATTATAAACATAGCTAAAACAATTTCGTATTTAGCTGGATTTGTAAAATTAGGTAAGGATAGTAATAATATAAATGGTAAGGTTATGTAAAGAAAAAAATGACTGTGTTTTTTGTGGTATTTATGAAACGAAATGTTTTTAAATAAATTAATCAAAAGTAAAATATTGAAAACTACACATCCAAAGGCCAAATAAATTAAATTTACTGGTGGCAACTTACTCAAAAAGAAAAGTACAGAAATTAATATACCACCAATAGCAAATAAATAATATGATTTGTAGTGTGTCATTTTTGAAAATTCATAAATACTTAAACACATAAAAACAGTGAATAATATATGAAATGTTATTGGTGAAAATAACGTACAGAAAACAAGTAATGCAATATAAACAGCACCACTGATAGCTCTTGTTACATTTTCAGTCATTTTATAAATCTTCTAATAGAATTAAGTATAAGTTTTTATGGCAACTTCCATAATGAAGAAAATCTTCTTCTTTTGTTTTTTCAAAATACTTAATAGCAGTAATATTTGTAGGGTATTCTTTGTCGTATTTTGTTTTGATGTTTCTTAAGCCATCGCCTTTTGTCATTAAAAGTTGGCTGGTTGAAGCATAAACAATAATATTGGTAGGTAATTCGTCTATTTTGAATTGTTTTAATTGTTTAGAAGAAAATAAAATGGAACCTTCATCAGCAATTAAGTTTTCGCAAGCGGTAAAAAAGAAAGTTGGATTTGTTGCGTTTTTATATTCTAATCGGTTCTCGTCAAGAAAATTAAAAAGCCTTGAATCAAAACATTGTACTTCATTTTCAAACCAATCGTTTTCTTCTAAAATATTTTCAAAGTTCTCATGAGCTTCTTCCATATTTGAACAATAAATAAATTTTCCGCCATTATTTTTAAAATTAATGGTGAATAATTCATCTACAGGCGTATTTATGTCTGGTGCATATTGGCTTTTTTCGACGTTATTCTCCTGATTATCAGCTACGTCTTGATTGCCAAATATCTTTTTGAAAATATTCATTTTATATCTGTAACAATTCTTAAACATCAAATATAAAAAAATCTTAACTTAAAATCACTTTCAAGTTAAGATTTTTTATACAAAATATTGTTAATAACTTATTCAGTTATAATTTCTTCATCGGTTTCTGCAATAATTTCCGACATTGTTTCTGGTTTTTCGTCTTCAATATCGAAAGGTCTTTTTCCAAAAATAGTTTCTAAATCATCTTTAAAAATAACTTCTTTATCAATTAAAACGGCTGCCAATTCCTCTAATTTAGTCCTGTTTTCTGTTAAAATAGAAATGGCTCTTTGATATTGTTCTTCAATTAAACCTGAAATCTCAGCATCAATTACTTTTGCAGTATCATCTGAATAAGGTTTCGAAAAATTATAATCCGATTGTCCAGATGAATCGTAATACGTAATATTTCCAATTTTATCATTTAGACCATAAACAGTAACCATAGCACGAGCTTGTTTGGTTACTTTTTCTAAATCTGAAAGTGCACCTGTTGAAATTTTATCGAAAACAACTTTTTCAGCAGCTCTTCCACCCATTGTAGCACACATTTCGTCTAACATTTGTTCTGTTCTAACGATTTGTCTTTCTTCAGGTAAATACCATGCCGCACCTAAACTTTGTCCACGAGGTACGATAGTTACTTTTACTAAAGGCGCCGCGTGTTGTAACATCCAACTAACTGTAGCATGACCTGCTTCATGAATGGCAATGGCGTGTTTTTCTTCTTTAGTAATAATTTTATTTTTCTTTTCTAAACCGCCAACAATTCTGTCAACAGCATCTAAAAAGTCTTGTTTATCAACTGCTTTTTTGTTTTTTCTTGCTGCAACTAAAGCGGCTTCATTACATACATTGGCAATGTCGGCACCAGAAAATCCAGGAGTTTGTTTGGCTAAAAATTCAGTATCTAAAGTTTCTGCTTTTGTAATTGGTTTTAAATGTACTTCAAATATTTCCTTACGTTCTCTAATATCTGGTAAGTCCACATAAATTTGTCTGTCAAAACGTCCAGCACGCATTAAAGCTTTGTCTAAAACATCGGCTCTGTTTGTGGCAGCTAATACAATTACATTAGAATTAGTTCCGAATCCGTCCATTTCAGTAAGTAATTGATTTAGCGTATTTTCTCTTTCGTCGTTTCCGCCAGACATATTGTTTTTACCACGGGCTCTACCAACTGCATCAATTTCATCAATAAAAATAATTGCTGGGGCTTTTTCTTTGGCTTGTTTAAATAAATCTCTAACACGAGAGGCTCCAACTCCTACAAACATTTCTACAAAATCAGAACCTGATAACGAGAAGAAAGGCACGTTAGCTTCACCTGCTACGGCTTTTGCAAGTAAGGTTTTTCCTGTTCCTGGAGGACCTACTAATAAGGCACCTTTTGGAATTTTACCACCAATACTTGTAAATTTTTCAGGTGTTTTAAGGAATTCTACAATTTCTTGAATTTCTTCTTTTGCCCCTTCTAAACCAGCTACGTTTTCAAAAGTAACTTTTACATCGTTTTTTTCATCAAATAGTTTTGCTTTCGATTTTCCAATGCTAAAAATTTGACCACCACCACCTGGGCCTCCAGCCATTCTTTTAGAAATGAAATAGAAAAATCCAATGAAAATTAAGGTTGGTAATAACATACCTATCCAATCACCCCAGTTTCCTGTAGGTTGTATGTCGTAAGCAGAAATTAACTTATTTTTTTTCGCTTCTTTTAATTCATTTTGAAAAAGGTCTAAACTACCCACATCTTTTACTAAGTAATGCGGTCCTTTTTCTTTGGTTACTTTTTTTAATTCTTCATCTTTAGAAGCAACGTATGCAGCTTTTTTTAAAGTTACTTCGGCTGTATTTCCAGAAGTACTAGTTAAAATATCTACTTTTTCAATTTGGTTTTTACTTAACAAATCATAAAAAGAAGAAATAGAGGTCGATTTCGGATAATTCATATCGAAACCACCATTAAAAAAGTTAATTAATAATATTACAGAAATGGCTAAAATTGGAAAAAACCAAGGGCCAAGCTTTACTACCTTAATAATAGGTTTGTTTTTATTTTCGTTTTCTGACATAATGGGTTTAAAATTTATTTTCTATTGAAGTAATTTTAGCATCACCCCAAAGACTCTCAATGTTATAATATTCTCTAATGTGTTTTTGAAATACGTGTACTACAATGCTTACATAATCCATTAATACCCATTCGCCAACATCTGTTCCTTCTATATGCCAAGGTTTGTCTTTTAGTTCTTTGGACACGCCTTTTTGTACCGAACCTACAATTGCATTTACTTGCGTATTTGAATTTCCATTGCAAATTACAAAATAATCACAAACGCTATTGTCAATCCCTCTTAAATCAAGAATATCAATATCTAATCCTTTTACATCTTCAATTCCTTTGATGATACTTGATAGTAAATCATCTGTGCTAATATTTTTCGTCATCTATTATTTATTCGTTTTATGCAAAGGTATCATTTTTTGTCTTTATTTTTGTAACTTAAATTAAGTAATAATTAAATTTCTTATATGCATATTATCAAACTCAATGCCATTGATTCTACAAATAGTTATTTAAAGGAATTATCTGCCAAACAAATGGTTGCTAATTTTACAGTTGTGGTAGCAGAAAATCAAACTAATGGACGAGGACAGCGTGGTGCAAATTGGGAAGTTGAAAAGGGTAAAAACCTAACATTCAGTGTCTTGATTAAAGATGTTTTGGTAAGTACAGCCGAGGTTTTTAACTTAAATGTGCTTGTTGCAGTAACTTTGTTTCAAACGTTTTTGAACTTAAAAATTGAAAACTTAGCCATTAAATGGGCAAACGACATTTTGGCAGATAAAAAGAAAATTTGTGGTATTTTAATTGAAAATCAGTTTAAAAGTGCTTCGGAGATACTTTCTATTGTTGGGATTGGCATAAATGTGAATCAAGAACATTTTATTAATTTACCTCAAGCCAGTTCTCTAAAAAATAGTTCGGGGAAAGAATTTAATAAGGAAGAAGTATTGATGTTGTTTTTATCCCAATTTCAAAGTAATCTTACTTTATATAAAAATGAAGGTGGTTCTTATTTTTGGAATATATACCACGAAAATTTATTTAAAAAAGATATTCCAATTGCTTTTGAAAATGCAGATAAAGTTAAATTTATGGGAATTATCAAACAAGTTTTACCAAATGGTTTGTTGGAATTAGAATTGGAAGACGACACGTTACAATTATTTGATATCAAACAACTAAAAATGTTGTATTAAATAGTCATATAAAAACAGGTATTAAATTTTGTTAAAATAGCACCAGTTTATTTTCTTATTCTGTACATTTGCACCACTTATATAAAGACTACATTTTATGTTACAAAAATTACTTTCCGCACTATATTCTACACGCCTAATGGCACTTTTGTTTATTGGTTTTGCAGCAGCAATGGCAGCAGGAACATTTATTGAAGACGCCTATAACACAGAAACTGCCAGAATTTGGATTTATAACGCTTGGTGGTTTGAGGCCATTATGGTGTTTTTTGTAATTAATTTTTTCGGAAATATTAAACGCTACCAATTGTATAAAAAAGAAAAATGGGCTACCTTATTGTTACATTTGTCTTGGATTTTTATAATTGTGGGTGCTTTTGTAACCCGATATATCAGTTATGAAGGCTTAATGCCTATTCGTGAAGGTGCGATTTCAAACACAGTATATTCAGATATGCCACATCTTACTGCTTTTGTAGATGGAGAATATCAAGGTGAAATGAAGCGTAAAACAATTGAAAAGCAGTTATTATTATCTCAAGCTACCACAAATTCTTTTTCATATTCCGATAAATTTTCAGATATTCCATATAAAATTGAATTGCAAGAATTTATTATGAATGCCGTTCAGACATTTAAACCCGATGCCAAAGGAAAATTATATATCAAATTAGTAGAAGCCAGCGGCGGAAGTAGAAAAGAACATTTTTTATGTGAAGGTGAAGTAAAAAATATTAGTAACGTGCTTTTTGCGTTCAATAAATTTACGCAGGGCGCCATTAATATTACAAAAGCTGCTGATGATTATACCATTCAAACGCCATTTGATGGTAATTTTATGCGAATGGCAGATAAAATGCAAGGCACAATTTCGAAAGATAAATCAAGTCCTTTGATGTTTCGTTCTTTGTATAACGCTGGAGGAAGTCAGTTTGTGTTTCCAGAATTGCCTCAAAAAGGGCAGGTTGTTTTAGCGTCTAATAACGACTATAAAGACAAAAAAACGGATGATGCCATAATTGTTAAAGTCACGTCTCAAAACAAAGAGGAAATTGTTACACTAATGGGTTCAAAAGGAAAACAAGGAGAACCAAATAGTTTTAAAATTGGAAAATTAGATTTCACATTAATGTATGGAAGTAAAGTGCATACACTACCTTTTTCAATTAAATTGAATGATTTCGTAGCCGAAAAATATCCTGGAACCGAAAAAAGTTATTCGGCTTTTAAGAGTAAAATCGAAATTCAAGACAAAGAAAAATCGAAAACGTTTACGGATAGCGTTTTTATGAATCATATTTTAGACTATAGAGAATTTCGTTTCTTTCAAGCCAGCTTTGATGAAGATGAAAAAGGAACGGTTCTTTCTGTAAATCACGATTTCTGGGGGACTTGGATTACTTACATCGGTTATTTCTTATTGTATTTTGCTATGATGGTTATTTTGTTTGATAAAAACACCCGATTTAATGATTTGAAATTGAAGTTGGATAAAATTCGAGCTAAAAAAGCCACATTAGTAGCTATTTTATTCTTTTTTGGAATGTTTGGTTTTGCTCAAGATAATCATAACAATCACGAAGGACATAATCACGGAACCGACCCACATCAAAATGAAACTTCAGCACAAAAACCAAAAATGCCAACGGCTGCAGAATCTTTAAAAGAGATTAAAAAATATATGGTTTCTGCCGAACACGCAGAAAAATTTGGGCGACTTGTGGTTCAAGATGTGAGTGGAAGAATGAAACCTGTAAATACTTTTTCGTCTGAATTATTAAGAAAAGTTTCTAAAAATGACACCTTTGAAGGATTTACTTCAGATCAGGTTTTGATTTCAATGAATCAGTTTCCTGAGTTTTGGTATCAAATTCCTATTGTACACTTAACAAGAGGAAACGACAGTATTCGTAAAATAATTGGTGTAGATGAGAAAGCAAAATATGCTCCATTAATTAGCTTTTTCGATGATTTCGGAAATTATAAATTGCAAAAACAAACGGATGAAGCGTATAAAGAAGCGGTTCCAAACCAATTTCAAAAAGACTTCTTAGATGCTGATAAAAAAGTAAATTTATTGTATTCGGCAATTAGTGGACAAATTTTACGATTTTTTCCACTTCCAAATGACGCCAACAATAAATGGGCTTCGTATTTAGAATTGCAACATCCAACGAAAACCAATTTAGATGTCGTAAAAAATATTATTCCTTTTTATTTTAGCGAAGCGGCAAAAGCATCACAATCTAAAGACTATAAAAATGCTGAAAGTTTATTAAAAGGCTTATCCGATTATCAAAAGAAATTTGGCGGAAAAGTAATGCTTTCAGAGGATAAATTAGAAGCAGAAATTCAGTATAACAAATACGATATTTTTAAGAAATTATATACCTATTACGCTTTAGTAGGAATATTAATGTTCATTTTTGTAATTGTTCAAATTTTTAATAAAAAGAAATGGATAAATTATGTGGTGAAATTTTTCCACGGAAGTATTATTTTGTTGTTTCTTATCCATCTTGGAGGATTAATTTTACGATGGTATATTTCAGGCCATGCACCTTGGTCCGATGCCTATGAAAGTATGATTTATGTTGGTTGGGCTACTATGTTTTTTGGTGTAGCATTCGGTAGAAAATCGGAATTAACTCTTGCGGCTACAACATTTGTTGCTGCTATTATTTTATGGGTGGCGCATCTAAATTATATGGATCCTGCAATTGCAAATTTACAACCAGTTTTAAACTCGTATTGGTTAATGATTCACGTTGCGGTTATTGTTGCAAGTTACGGACCCTTTACATTGGGTATGATTTTGGGATTGGTAGCGTTATTTTTAATGATTTTTACCAACAAAAACAACAAAGCCAAAATGGAACTTAGTATAAAAGAAATCACCTACATTAATGAATTGGCTTTAACGGTTGGTTTAGTGATGCTAACTATTGGGAATTTCCTTGGCGGACAATGGGCAAATGAAAGTTGGGGACGCTATTGGGGCTGGGATCCAAAAGAAACTTGGGCATTAATTAGTATTATGGTGTATGCATTTGTAATTCACGCTCGTTTTGTTCCTGCTTTGCGTGGTTTGTTTGCCTATAACTTTATGTCGGTTTTAGCTTTTGCAAGTATTTTAATGACGTATTTCGGAGTGAATTTCCATTTAAGCGGCAAGCATTCGTATGCATCTGGAGAATCTCAAAGCGTAGAGTATTACATATATGCCTTAGCAATTGTTTTGGTAATTTCTGCAATTGCATTTATTCAGTATAAAAAAATGTATAAGAAAAAATAAAACAAAGTATTTATATATTTAATAAGACCTAACAGCTTTTTATGCCTGTTAGGTTTTTTTATTTAACCCAACATTAACTTTTGTTTTCTATAACATTTCATATATTTGATTTTAAATAAATTGATTATGAAACTATTTCACACGTTTACTGGCGCAGTATTGATTTTATTGGCTTGTAATACAAAATCGGAAGAAAAAAAATCAGAAAACTGGGAACATTTCGTGGAAAACACAAACGAAAATGTTTCAGTAGAAACTCCAAAAACAAACACAATGGAACAAGGTTCAATTTATACTTTTAAAGTAAAAGATTTATCAGGAAACGAATTTGATTTTGCCACTCTCAAAGGTAAAAAAATCTTAATTGTAAATACGGCTTCAGAATGTGGATTAACACCTCAATATGAGCAATTACAAGCAGTTTATGAAAAATATAAAGACAGTAATTTTGTAATTGTTGGTTTTCCTGCAAACAATTTTGGTGCACAAGAACCAGGAACAAATGCCGAAATTGGTGCCTTTTGTAAAAAGAATTACGGCGTAACTTTTCCAATGATGGAAAAAATATCTGTAAAAGGTAGCGATATGCACGTTTTGTATCAGTTTTTAACTCAAAAAAGTAAAAACGGGTTAAAAGACAGCGAAGTAGAATGGAATTTTCAAAAATATTTAATTGATGAAAAAGGACATTTAGCAGCGGTTATGTCGCCAAGAGTTTTGCCAAATGACACTTCGATTACCAATTGGATTGAAGGAAAATAAATAAATAACTTTCAATTTTTAAATTCCAAATTCCAATTTATAACTTTATTGGAGTTTGGAATTTTTTTATTGGAATTTTCCTAAAGTATTTTCTGCATAAAAACAGAGTGCAACCAGCGGTCAAATTTAAAACCAGATTCTTTAATGAAACCTGCTTTTTCAAAGCCAAATTTTTCGTGAAAAGCAATACTACTTTCATTTTCCGAATCAATAACGCCAATCATCGTATGAAGATTTTGCTTTTTTGCTAATTCGATTAATTCAGAAAGTAATAATTTTCCTATTCCTTTGCCGATATAGTTTTTTTTGGCATACACCGAATGTTCTACTGTAAATTTATAGGCTTCTCTAAATCGAAATTCGCTGTAATAGCCAAATCCAACAATTTCATCGGCAACTTTTGCTACAATAATTGGGAACCCTTTTTGTAATTTATCGTCAAAAATAGCCAATTGTTGTGTTAAAGTTCGAGGTTGATAATCGTATAAAGCGGTACCAGTTAAAATTTGATCGTTAATAATTTCAAGTATAGCTGGACAATCTTCCGATTGATACGTTTGAATTGATGGGTTCATTTTAGTATTTATTTATGATATAAAAATATAAAAAAATGTGTATTTATTAGTAATTTTGTCACTAAGAATATTTTAAAAACATATAGGCACATAGTTTTATTTATATTGCCATGAATTTACGAATTTAAAAAATAGTTGACATAGTTTGTATTATTCATCTTTTACGAAAAATTCGAATTAAATCTAATCCCTTTTACATTAGTGAATTCGTGGCAAAATAATGATAAATTTGATTTGAAACATTCTTTTTGCTTTGTGTTCTATTTTGAGCGAAGCGACTTTTTCATCATAAAAACTTATGTTTCTATGTGTTTATTAATTTTTTAACTAGTAAAATTGAAAGCCAACCTATATCCAAAAATACCATTAGCGCAAGCGGTTATTGAAATTTTTCGTCAAAAAGAAATTCAGCATATTGTAATTTCTCCAGGATCGAGAAACGCTCCTTTGACTATGGGATTTACCAATCAGGAAGGTTTTATGTGTTATAGCATTGCTGATGAACGTTGTGCTGCTTTTTTTGCTTTAGGTTTGGCACAACAATTACAAAAACCTGTTGCGGTGGTTTGTACTTCAGGTTCGGCAGTTTTAAATTATTATCCTGCAGTTGCGGAAGCATTTTATAGCCAAATTCCTTTGCTTGTCGTTTCAGCTGACAGGCCAAAAAGTAAAATTGATATTGGTGACGGACAAACCATTCGTCAAGAAAATGTATTTGCCAATCATATTGTTTTTTCAGCGAATTTATCTGAAAATGCTTCAATGCAGAATGATAATCTTATTGTTTTAGCTATTGAAACAGCCATTTCTCAAAAAGGTCCAGCGCACATAAATGTTCCGTTTGAGGAGCCGTTGTATGAAACTATTTTAGGACCAACTTATGTTCCAAAAGTCACTACTTCTGCTATTGAAGATGCTGAGTTTACTTTAGACGCGAAATTAATTTCAGAATGGCAGTCGGCTAAAAAGAAATTAATTTTAGTAGGCGAGTTGTTACCAAATGCTATCGAACAAAAATATATTGAATCCTTAGCTAATGACGAAAGTGTATTGGTGCTTTTAGAAAAAACATCTAATTTACATCATCCTTCATTTATAGATAGAATTGACACTTTGGTTTCTACGTTTTCTGAAGAAGAAAAGCTTAATTTTCAACCCGATATTTTGCTAACTTTTGGTGGTATGATAGTTTCTAAACGAATAAAATCGTTATTGCGAAATTATCAGCCAAAGCAACATTGGCATATTGATGAAATTAGGGCTTATGATACATTTGGTTGTTTATCGAACCACTTCAAGACGTCTATTTCAGAATTTTTTAAACAGTTATTTAATGAGGAGTTAAAAACTGTGTCAAGTTATCAGACTCATTTTCAGACTATTTGGAAAGATAGATTAGTAAAACACGAAAAGTATATGTCTGAAATTTCATTTTCAGATTTTAAAGTTTTCGATTTTTTAAGTCGTCATTTACCTGAGAATATTCAGTTACAAGTTAGCAATAGTTCGCCAATTCGATATCTGCAATTGGTAAATTGCAATAAAACAATTGAGGTGTTTTGTAATCGTGGTACAAGTGGAATTGATGGCAGTACTTCAACGGCAATTGGAGCTTCTTTAGCAAATAAAAAACCTACAATCTTCATTACTGGCGATATAAGTTTTCTGTACGACAGCAATGCGCTATGGAACAATTATATTCCGAAGAATTTCAAAATTATTTTAATTAATAATAGTGGAGGAGGAATATTTAGAATTTTACCAGGACATCAAGAAACGGAAACATTCAATACTTTTTTCGAAACGTCTCATCACTTAACAGCAGAACATTTGGCAAAAATGTATGCATTTAAATATACTTCAGTTCAAAACGAAGCGGAACTGCATGCTGTTTGGGATTCTTTTATTGCGAACGATAATAAACCATCAATTTTAGAGATTTTTACCCCAGAAAAAATAAATGATATTGTTTTATTAGATTATTTTAAGAAGTTGTAATTACAGAGTTTATTTATTTAATTCTGTCTCCATTAACTTTAAGTATTTAGTAAACTGATTTTCAGTTTTCGACCATTTTTCAGCTTCCATTTTCCATTTATTAAAATTAACTTTATCTTTTGTTTCATAATATTTAAATGCAAGATTATAGGCAGTTTCTTGAATGTAGTTTTCTTCTTTACACGTTTTTACCATTGTAAAATATGTTTTTATTACGTCAGCTGTTTTTCCTTGATGATTATATGAATACGCCAATTCTTTATAAGTATAGCAATCATTTGGATTGTTTTTAATAGCTTTTAATAAACAAATTTCTGCACTTTCATATTTTTTTAACGCATTATAAGAAAATGCTAATTCTGTTTGTAATCCTTTAAAATTTGGATCTATTTTCTCAGCTTTTTCTAAATAAGTTAATGCTTTTTCACATTCATTCCATCCATTATATAGGAATCCCCAGCGATAAAGATGGTCAATAGAATTTTCATCCGATTTGTAAATCGCTAACCATTTTGGTGTTTTCTCAATTTCAAGTTCTGTAAATTTAGATTCGGGTATTTCTGCTATAGCAACACGATTTGGCTCAAGTCTTACTTTCATAAAACCAACTTCTCTTATTGAATCTTGTTTTATTCTATTAAATTTCCCTGTTTTATCAATTTTAAAATTTCCTTCATAGTTTAAAGTTAAACCTGCTGTAGCGTCAATATAAATAAAACCAAAAATATAAAGACTATCTTTATCCATTTGATAGGCTACCCATTTGTCTTCACATTGCACATTTCTTTTATCGAATTTCAATACGTTTTGAGCGTGTAGCGAACTTATTAAAGCGAAGAATAATAAAGTAAATAGTTGTTTCATAGTTATAAATTTAGGGTTGAATCAAATATAAAAAAAATCCTCAATACTATTGAGGATTTGCTTTTATTTTTTTCCGTCTTTAAATTTGAATTTTTCAACTGGATTTTGTTTGGCAGGTTTTTTATCGTTGCCAAATTTATTTTTTCCAAACGCTGGTTTTTTATCTAAACTTTCACCGGTTTTTGGTTTAAAATCCTTTTTGTCGCCAGTTCTTGGTTTAAACTGTGTTTTACTATCCGTTTTATTATATGGTTTTTTCGGTTCGTAAATGGTTTTATCTGTTCGTTCAGTTTGTGTTTCGTAATTTTTGTGCGACTTAATTACTTCTCGTGGATTTTTTGGGTTTTCCTTTGTCCCACGTAAATGAATAATTAATCCGTTTAGAAAATTACGTAGTACTTGATCGCCACATTCCATAAAATTAGCGTGGTCTTCCGCACGGAAAATATCACCTAATTCGCCTTTCGACATTTTAAAATCGACTAAATTTAAGATTTCAACTATTTGGTCATCACGTAATTGTAAAGCCACACGTAGCTTTTTGAAGATATCGTTGTTATTCATTTTATAGTTTATTGTTTGTTATTCGTAAATCGTAAATCGTAAATCAATTTTATCAGAAAAGCCAAAGATACGCTTTTGCAAACGCATTTCGCCATAATTTTTCGTTATGTTCGCCCTCTTTTACGATTACGGATTTATTTAGCTTTTTGCATTCACAACGTTTTGAATTGATTAGTGTTTCCATTTCTTTCATATCAGAAACCATTGCGCCGCTATCTTCTTTATCGCCACAAAGCAAATAAATTTTGGTAGTAAATTTTGGTGTTTCTTCCATTTTCTGAAAAATTTCTTTTTTGTTAATCCAAAAAGCAGGTGAGAAGCAACCTACCTTTCCAAAAACCTCTGGATATTGCAAAGCTGCGTAAAATGAAACCAATCCACCAAGGGAACTGCCCCAAATACCCGTGTTTTTTGCATTGGTTTTGGTTCTGTAGGTTGAATCAATATGAGGTTTTACTGTTTTTACAATAAATTCTAAGTAGGCATTGGCATTTCCGCCGCCATATTTTTCGTTTTTATACGGAGAAAGTTCGTCTATTCGTTTTTCATTTCCGTGTTCTATACCAATTATAATGACTTTCGCTTTTAAGCTATCTAAGGTTTCGTCGATGTTCCATTCTCCAGCATATGAAGCTGCTGCATCAAATAAATTTTGGGCATCGTGCATATAAATTACAGGATATTTTTTATTGGATTTTTCGTAATTTATAGGTAAATACACCCAAATTTTCTTTTTGGTTTGAAGCTGTGGTGCGTCTATTTCAAATGTGGAAAATCGCTTTTGCGCTACTGTTTTCGTAATAGAAATCAAAAAAAAGAATAGAAATAGTCTTAAAAATTGTTGCATTTTTTTATATTTGAAGATTACTATAAAAACCCTTTGGGTCTAATTAGCATTATAATTTATTTAGCCACTAATTTTCGAATTTTTTGTATTGCAATGTCTATTTAATTCGAATTTTCATCAAAGATGAACTAATTTTTACTAAAATTTTCAAATATTCGAGAATTCGTGGCAAAAAAAAAGTAAAATAAAAACACTTTTAATAATTACATCCAACTGGATATAAAAGTAATAATTTTGATGGAAACTACTCAAGAAAAAATTAGTTTGTTGCAAGAAATGATTTCGTTTGCATTAATTGACGGCGAATTACACGATAAAGAATATGATTTTATTGAAATTGTAGCGTACGAATTGGGAATTGATAAAGCCACTTTATTGAAATTATATGAAAATAAAGGTGAAGTTAAAGTAATAAAAGACGAAATGAACCGAATTTGTCAGTTTTATCGTTTGGCTTTATTAATGCGTTGTGATAATGTTTTACACGAAAGAGAAATTATAAAAATTAATGAAATTGGCATTCATATGGGACTAAATCCGTATGCGATGAAACGCGTTTTAAAACTAATTGAAGAATCACCAAATCATATCGTTGATGCACATACATTAATTGCTATTTTCAGCGAACAGTTAAATTAGGTTTTCTTTTGGGTAAAAGGCAAAAGGTATAAGTAAAAAGGTTTAGAGTTTACTTTTATACCGGCTCCGCATACAAATCAAATTCTGTAGCTTCAATGATTTTTAAGTTTACGAAATCGCCTGTTTTTAAATAGAATTTTGAAGCGTCTATTAATACTTCATTATCTACATCAGGACTGTCAAATTCAGTTCGTCCAACAAAATGTTCGCCTTCTTTTCTGTCGATGACACATTTAAATGTTTGTCCAATTTTTTCTTGATTTAATTCCCAAGAAATTTGTGCTTGGATATCCATAATTTGTGCGGCGCGATCTTGTTTTACTTCTTCAGGCACATTGTCTTCTAATAAATAGGCGTGCGTGTTTTCCTCGTGAGAATAGGTAAAGCAACCCAAACGTTCGAAACGCATTTCCTCAACCCAACTTTTAAGTATATTGAAATCTTCTTCAGTTTCGCCAGGATAACCCACAATTAAAGTCGTTCTAATAGTCATTTCAGGAACTAACGCTCTAAATTCTTTAATTAAATTCGTCGTTTTTTCTTGAGTTGTTCCACGTCGCATCGATTTTAAAATACTATCTGAAATATGTTGTAACGGAATATCTAAATAGTTGCAAATTTTTGGTTCGCGTTTCATTAATTCTAAAACGTCCATAGGAAAACCAGTAGGGAAGGCGTAATGTAATCGAATCCATTCAATTCCTTCTACTTTAACTAAGGCTTCTAAAAGCTCGGCTAAGTTTCTTTTTTTGTATAAATCTAAACCGTAATAGGTTAAATCTTGTGCAATTAAAATTAATTCTTTTACGCCATTTTTTGCTAATTTCTCCGCTTCAATCACCAAATGTTCAATAGGAGTAGACTTGTGTTTTCCTCTCATTAAAGGAATGGCACAAAAACTACAAGGTCTATCGCAACCTTCAGCAATTTTTAAATAGGCGTAATTTTTAGGCGTTGTGGTTAAACGTTCTCCAATTAATTCGTGTTTATAATCGGCACCTAATGCTTTTAATAATAAAGGTAATTCAGTAGTGCCAAAAAACTGGTCTATATTTGGAATTTCTTTTTCTAAATCGGGTCTGTATCGTTCAGATAAACAACCTGTAACAAAAACTTTATCTACTAAACCTTGTTCTTTTTTTTCGGCATATTCTAGAATCGTATTTACCGATTCTTCTTTCGCATTATCAATAAAACCACACGTATTAATTACTATGATGTTTCCTCCGTCTTTTGTGGCTTCGTGTGTTACTTCTTTTCCGTTGGCACGAAGTTGTCCCATTAAAACTTCACTATCATATACGTTTTTAGAACAACCTAAGGTAATGACGTTGATTTTATTTTTCTTTAAAGACTTGGTTCTCATAG
>NZ_JBEIET010000037.1:0-16427 GCF_040382755.1 Flavobacterium sp. | reverse complement strand
TTGTTTTAATGGAATACCTTCGTTTAGTCGGATTTCAATAAAATCGATAAGTAAGACCGAATTTCGTACCATTACTCCTGCTAAAGCAATCATTCCAATAAATGAAGTGGCTGTAAAATAAGCACCTAACAACCAGTGTCCAAATACAATTCCGACTAACGAAAGTGGAATGGCCATCATCATAACAATTGGTGTTTTAAAGTTTTGAAACCATCCAACAATTAGCATATAAATAATTACAATTACTACACCAAATGCAATTCCTAAATCGCGGAAAACCTCTAACGTAATTTGCCATTCTCCATCCCATTTTACAGTGAAATCACTTTCATCTGAAGGTTGTTCCATATACAATTCGTTAACTTTGTAACCCGCTGGAAGTTTCATTTTTTGTAATTCTTCGTTCATTCCTAAAATGGCATAAACTGGGCTTTCTAATTCTCCTGCCATATCTGCAGTAACATATACTACTCGTTTTTGATCTTTTCTATAAATGGTTTTTTGTAAGACATCTTCTTTTACTTTTACCAAATCCGAAATTGGAACAACATTTCCACGACTTCCTTTTATTTTTAAATTCTGAATGTCTTGAAGTGAGGTTTTGTCTTTATCATCTAAAGAAAGAAGAATTCCAACACTGTTATTTGAATTTTCATCGTATAAATTTGAAATTGGGTATTCTTTTAACAAATAGGTTAAATTTCCAACAATTTGTTGAGGAGCAACGCCATTTAACATCGCTTTTTCTTTGTCAATTTCTAATTTATATTCGGTTTGATTGTCTTCCACGTACCAATCAATATCCACAATATCAGTCGTTCTTTCTAAAATTCCTTTTACCTGATTGGCTACTTCAATTTGTTGTTTATAGTCAGGTCCGTAGATTTCGGCAACTAATGTTGATAAAACTGGAGGTCCTGGTGGCACTTCGATAATTTTGACATTTGCACCATATTTTTTTGCAATTTTTTGTACTTCTGGACGCACTATTTTTGCAATATCGTGACTTTGTAAATCTCTATCTTCTTTATGTAATAAGTTGACTTGGATGTCGGCCATATTGCTTCCACCACGTAAATCGTAATGACGAACCAATCCGTTAAACGTAATCGGCGCAGACGTTCCAATATAGTTTTGATAATTGACTACTTCTGGAATTGTAGTTAAATATTGTGCAATTTCTTGCGTTACTGCGGCTGTTCTTTCTAACGTAGTCCCTTCTGGCATATCAATTACCACTTGGAATTCGTTTTTATTATCGAAAGGCAACATTTTTACTAAAACTGATTTCGTGAAAAACATCAATACCGAACCTGCTAATAAAACCACTGTAATTCCTAACATTACTCTACGCTTCGTAGAATTTTCTAAAAATGGACGTTCAATTTTATTGTATAATTTATAAATCCAAGAGGTTTCTAAACCTTGTTCCGCTTTGTGTTCTTGTTCTTCCTTTTCGTGTAATAAATGATATCCTAAATAAGGCGTTACCGTCAAGGCTACAAACAATGACAATAACATTGCAATAGAAGCTCCAATTGGCATCGGACTCATATATGGTCCCATCATTCCGGATACGAATGCCATTGGTAAAATTGCAGCAATTACTGTAAATGTGGCTAAAATGGTTGGATTTCCTACTTCGTTAATCGCATAAATCGCAGCTTGTTTGAAAGGCAATCGCTTCATTTTAAAATGGCGGTGCATATTTTCGGCGATGATGATACTATCATCTACTACAATTCCAACTACAAAAACTAAGGCAAAAAGCGTAATTCTGTTTAATGTATAGCCCAACATATAGTAGGCAAACAAGGTTAATGCAAACGTTAATGGTACTGAAAAGAAAACCACTAAACCTCCACGCCAGCCCATAGCTAACATAACTAAAAGCGTTACCGCGATAATGGCTACACCTAAGTGCATTAATAATTCACCAACTTTATGCGATGCCGTTTCTCCATAATTTCTGGAAACTTCTACGTGAACATCATCGGTAATTAAGGTCTTTTTTAAAGTCTCAACTTTCTCAATAATCTTATCTGAAATTTTCATCGCATCCGCACCTTTTACTTTTCCAATTGAAATAGTAACGGCTGGATATTCTGATTTGTTTTTAGCATATTTTTCATTCGCTTTTCCGTATCCGAAAGACACATAACTTCTTGGTGTTGAAGGGCCATCTTGAATTGTAGCCACTTGTTTTAAATATACTGGCATATTTGCGTTTACACCCACGACCAAATTTTCAACATCTTCAGAAGTGGCTAAAAATTCTCCTGTAGTTAATAAATATTCTTTATCATTTGCAACAAAATTTCCCGATTGTGAACTGCCGTTATTGGCTTGAATCATTTGCATAATTCCTAAAGCATCCACGCCGTTTTCGGCCATTTTATCTTTATCTAAAACAATTTTTAATTCGCGTGTTCTTCCTCCAATTTCTTTAGTGATGGCAACATCTTTTACTTTTTCAATTTCCGAAGTAACTTCTTCCGCTATTTGACGAATTTCAAAATCATTTAATTTTTCGCTCCAAAGCGTTAGTCCTAACATAGGAACATCGTCAATAGAACGTGTTTTTACCATAGGTTTAAATACGCCTTTTGGAAACATATTTTCGTTTTTCATTAACTCATCGTATAATTTTACATACGAGCGTTCTGAATCTTCACCTACATAAAACTGTACAATTATCATTGCCTGGCCATTCATTGCCATACTATGTAAATGTTCTACACCTTTAATATTAGAC
Source organism: Flavobacterium sp. (assembly GCF_040382755.1). Lineage (GTDB taxonomy): Bacteria > Bacteroidota > Bacteroidia > Flavobacteriales > Flavobacteriaceae > Flavobacterium. The sequence continues at coordinate 13,672 of NZ_JBEIET010000037.1, read as the reverse complement.
AAGACTTTTTCTAATGGCTTGATAACTCGACTTTCCACTTCTGCTGGACTTGCACCTGGATAGCCAATCATAATATCTGCCATTGGAACATTAATTTGTGGTTCTTCTTCACGTGGAATTAAGAACGAACTATACACGCCTATAATCATCAAACCCACCATTAATAATATGGTTAATTTTGAATTGATGAAAAAATGAGCAATTTTACCTGATATACCTTCTTGCATTTTTTAGATTTTTAGATTGTTGGATCTTTAGATTTTTAATAATTTAAAATCTAATTTATTGACACTTTAGCTCCGTTATACAATTTGCCTTCTGATGAAACAATATATTGCTCGTTTGCCGATAAACCTGACAATACCTCTACTTGGTTGTCATAAGTTTTACCAGTTCTTACCCATCTTAAAATAGCAGTTTTACCATTGGCAATCGTATAAATCCCTGTTAGTTGTCCTTGTTTTACTAAAGCACTTTCAGGAACCATTACTTTATCTGATTTTACCGTAATTTCTGACTTTGTTGTATTGGAAATTGGAAATTGTACGTTTACAAACATACCTGATAATATTGATTTATCATTTGAATTTAAAGTCACTTTCACTAAATATTGTCCACCCGTGTTTTTTGCTGAACCGCTGACTTCAGAAACCTTTCCTGATACTTCTTTATTTAAAGATTTTACCATTATTTTTACAGGCATTCCGTTTGTAATTTTGGTAATATCACTTTCAGAAACCATAGCAGTTACTTGCATTCTTGATGCGCCTTCTAAACTTACTAAAGGCATTCCTGGATTTGCCATATCACCTTCTTTTATAAAAGTATTGGTAACTTCACCAGAAAATGGAGCGGTAATATTTGAATATGAAAACTGCGCCATTACTTCGTTTCGCATTTGTTTTGCTCCAGCTAAACCTGCTTTTGCCATTTCAAATCGTGAGGTCATATCATCTAATTCTTTTTGAGAAGCACTTTGTTGTGCAAATAAATTGACAAAACGATCGTAATCTTTTTTAGCATTGTTATATGCAGCTGTTGCTTGAAGTATTGAAGCATCAACTTGTGCTTTTTTAGCTTCTAAATCGGAACTATTGATACTTACTAATAGTTGTCCAGCGCCAACTTTTTGACCTGTTTTTACGTGGACTTTAGTTACATAACCCATCATTCTTGTGCTTAAATTAGCACTGCTTTCCGCTTCTGTTTTTCCACTTGCGGTGATAAATTCTGAATTATTTGTAGCCAAACCATTTACTACAACTTTAATAGCTGGTTCGTTATTGGTTACTTCTTTTGCTTCTTTTCCACATGAAAATAATACTAAAGTGGCAAGGCTTAAAATGGTTATTTTATTTATATTCATAATGTTTTTATTTAATAATTGAAATTTGTAAATCTTGGAATTCATTTTAAAAATTAAGATTGATTTTTGATATTGCTATTGAAATTTACTTCGTTAAAAACTGTAAATACTGTTTGGTGAAATTATATTCAAAAACCGCTTGCAGTTGCTCTAATTCTTTTTGAATCATTTGTGTTTCTGCTTGTAATAAATCGGTTGTTTTTTCTAAACCTTGTGCAAATCGATTTTGTCTAATTCTGAACGCTTCTTGCGATTGCTCGAAAGCCAATTGCGATAAATTAACTTTGTTTTCCGAATCTAATAATTGGCGATTTGTTTTGTTTAATTCCAATTGACTTTGTTTCGTATATTGCTCTTTTTCTACATCAGCTTTTTGAGATTCGGCTTTTGCTTTCTCATATTTTCCAATAGATTTGTAACCATCAAAAATATTCCAAGATAATTGAGCGCCAACTAAATAGCCTTTTGCCGATGTTCCTAAAACAGTTGCGTCGTACATTTCATAACTTCCAAAAGCATTTAATCTTGGTAAAAATGTCATTTTTGAAGATTGTAACATTTTTGCATACGCTTCAGAAGATTTACTCATCGCTTGAATGTCTTTTCTGTTTTCGGATAAAGTAGTATTTATAGGTTCAATTGAAATGGTGTTTTCTAACGCTTCAGATGGTTTATACACTTTTCCTTGCGTGTCTTCGTTTAATAAAAACCCTAAATAATCTGAAGCATTTTGCACATTACTTTTTGCATATTGCAACTGATTGGCAATTTCATTTACACGAACTTGTACGTTTAACAAATCAGTTTTTTGCAACATACCTTGTTTGAAATAATTTTCTACTAATTTCAAATTGGCTTTTCCGGTGGTGTTTGCTTTTTCTAAAACTTTAACGGCTTTATATGCTAATTGTAATTGCATATATGCTTTAGAAACTTCTAATTCTAAATATTCCTTAGTGCGTTCGGTTTGTAATTGAAACGCCTCCATTTTGGCTTTAGCGGCTTGTCTTCCATAAAAACCATCTATATTAATAAGAGGTTGTTGAATTTCAAACTTGGTTGCAAAATTTTGTGTTTTGGCAGGGTCATTTAATAACGCTGGATTAAAATCGGAAGCTGTTAAAATTTCTTGATTTAATTTTGAACCAAATGCCATTAATGGATTTGTAGTTGAAATTCCAGTATGTGAAACCGAAATGTTTGGCAAGAAAACTGCTTTTGCCTGATTGTAATCTGCTTTTGCGGATTGGGCATTTTTTTCAGCAATTTTTACTTGTAAATTAGTTGAAGCTATTTTCTTAGAAATATCGTTTTTAGAAATGGACAGCGTGTCTTGTGCCAATCCAAAAACAGAAAATAATACTGCTGAACTTAAAATAGTGTGTTTAAATTTTTTCATAATCCTAAATTAATTATGAGGCAAATGTAAACGCATTAAAAATAGTGTACAGTAACAAGTGTTACAAAGATGGAAAAAATATTTTAGTGAATGAAAGTTAGATTACAAAACGTTTTATTCCCACCAATTTTTGATAATTTTAGCTTCTTTTGTTTCAATAATATTTTGATTAGATATTTTATTTTTAAGAGCTACATCTTTCCAACCTTTTTTCCAATATTTCCTGGCAATATTAAACTCGGCAGTTCCAACATCAAAACGACAATCAATATTTGGAATTCTATAATCACCCCACTGACATTTTGTTTCTACTTTTGGATTGTTCATTGTAAAAGTTCCTACAAAAGCATTATTGAAATAACCATCAGAATGCATATTAATATTGTCATATTGTATTTTTTCCTCTTTATCTAAATACCATTTTGATTCTATATTACCAGTAAAATAGCCCCAATGAGAAATCATTTTGTCTTCAATAAATTCAAATTTAGCAGTAAGCAGACCTTGTGTTTTGATACCTGCTCCTTTAAATTCATCATCAACACCATATTGCACTCTTTCAGACTCTTGAATTTTAAGAATAGTTATTTTACCAACAAATTCATCAATTCTATCATAAATTTTTGATTTACCATAAACATCATATTCATTTGAATTATTTATATTTCGTGATATGTTAACTAACTTAATTTGAAGTCTTAAAAAATTGTTGTCAAAAACTCCATACACAAAATTATTATCAGTAACCAACCACAATTTAGAGAAATCATAATGTAAAAATTTTTCAATTTCATTATTTGGTAGTAATTTTTCACCATTCATAATATCTGTGTTACACAAATCTTGGGAAAAGGAATTTACTGATAAAAAGAAGGCAATTATTAAAATTTTATTTTTCATTTTAAAAAGATAAGATTTACAACAACTCAATATATGCACGATTCAATTTAATTTTTCCTTTATTTTCTAATGCCTTTAAAATTCGGGAAATTACTACTCTTGATGTATTTAAATCGTAAGCAATTTCTTGATGAGTATTGTGAATTTGATTGGAAGTATTTATTTTTGATTTTTCTAAAAGATAATTTAGTATTCTTTCATCCATATTCATAAATGCTAAATGATCAATTGTAGTTAGCATTTCTTTCAATCGCATGTTATAGCTGTTAAATACAAAATTTCTCCAAGTAGCATATTTACCAAGCCACTCGTTCATTTTTGCTACAGGAATTAAAATTAGCTGACCGTCAGTTTCTGCTATGGCGCGGATTTCACTTTTAGCATTTCCTAAGCAACACTGCATAGACATGGCGCAAGTGTCTCCTTTTTCTATAAAATACAAAAGTAATTCCCCTTCGTCAAAATCTTCACGTAAAATTTTAATGGCTCCAGTTAACATTAATGGCATGCTTTTTATGTTTTCATTAAAATCTATAATAATATCGCCTTCTTTGAAATCGTGAATTTTAGAAATTTCTAAAATTTCGTTTATCAAACTTACTTCAAAAATAAAATTATACGTGTTTTGGAGTGTGTTTTTCATTTATAGGAAAATTAAAGTTTCCATTAGCGAATATAGTAAATTCAACCACAAAAAGTGAAAAAATAAAAAAGATTTGAGAGGAAAGTATATAAAATAAAAAAGGCGAAAATTTCTTTTCACCCTTTTTGCCCCAAATCTACCATAAAACTTAACCTACTAATTTTCTGGTGAGGTAAAAGTATGGCAAGATATTTTACTAAAACAAAATAATTGTTGTATTGCTAATATTCTCGATGAAATGCACTTTTTTAGTAAGCACGCGCTCCATTTCCTTCATAAAAGTTGATAAAAGCCGTATTTACCACTCGGTTTCCTCCTGGCGTTGGATAGTTTCCAGTGAAGTACCAATCGCCTAAATTTTTAGGGCACGCTTTGTGTAAATCTTCTACTTTTTGGAAAATAATTTTCACTTTTGCTTTCACATCTTTTGACGTTAACATTTCTGCCATTTTATCTGAAATTTGTTCCTCTGTAAACGGATTGTAAATTTCTTTTACATGATTTACAACTTCTGTATCTTTTAAACCTTGCTGTGCTTTACATTTTTTATAAACGTCTTCAACAATTTGATACTGATTGGTTTCTTTTAAAAGTTCTAATGCCGCTTTGAAAGCGATAAAACCTTCTAAAGTACTCATATCAATTCCGTAACAATCCGGATATCTAATTTGCGGAGCAGAAGAAACTACTACAATTTTCTTAGGATGTAATCGGTCTAAAATTTTAATAATACTTTGTTTTAATGTTGTACCTCTAACAATACTATCATCAATAATTACTAAATTATCTGTTGGTTTTACCACGCCGTATGTAATGTCGTACACATGTGCTACCATTTCATCTCTACTACTGTCTTCGGTAATGAAAGTACGAAGTTTTACATCTTTAATAGCTATTTTTTCGGTACGAACTTTTTCGGCTAAAATTTCGTTTAACCCTTTTTCATCTAAAGTGTCTTTTTGCGCAATAATATCTTTAACTTTTTGTTCGTCTAAGAATTTTTGAGCCGCTTCAGCCATTCCATAAAAAGAAGTTTCCGCTGTATTTGGAATAAATGAGAATACCGAATTATGTATGTCGTTTTCAATTTCTTTCAACACACTCGGAAAAACATATTTTCCTAATAATTTTCTTTCTTGATATATTTCAGCGTCGCTTCCGCGAGAAAAATAAATTCTTTCGAAAGAACAGGCTTTTTTATCTAAACATTCTCTAATGTTTTCGAAAATAACATTTCCGTTTTTCTTAACAATAATAGCATCACCCGCTTCTAATTCTTTCACATCTTCAAATGCTACATTAAAAACGGTTTGAATAACTGGGCGCTCTGAAGCAACTACCACAATTTCATCATCCTGGTAATAATATGCAGGTCGGATTCCGTTTGGATCTCTAACCACAAAAGCATCTCCATGGCCTAAAAGTCCTGCCATAGCGTATCCTCCATCAAAGTTTTTAGAGGCTCTTTTTAATATTCTTCCAATATTTAATCGTTCTGCAATAACTGGTGAAGCTTCAAGTTTTGTAAGTCCTTCGTTTTTACAATCTAAATACAATTGTGTAATTTCATCATCTAAAAAATGACCGATTTTTTCCATAACGGTTACCGTATCTGCCATTAATTTTGGATGTTGACCTACATCAACTAAGTCTTGAAATAATTCTTTAACATTAGTCATATTGAAGTTTCCAGCAACTAATAAATTTCTGTGCATCCAATTGTTTTGACGTAAAAAAGGATGAACGCTTTCAATGCTGTTTTTTCCGAAAGTACCATAACGTACGTGACCTAAAAACAATTCGCCTACATAAGGAATATTTTCTTTTTGTAACGCTACGTTATTTTGATACGACGGATTTTTAGCTAATTCCTCAGAAATTCTGGTGTTAATTTGTCCGAAAATATCCTGAATTGGTTGTGCTTGGTTAGAACGAATTCTACTTATATATCTTTGACCTGGTTTTACGTCTAATTTAATACTGGCAAAACCTGCGCCGTCTTGTCCACGATTGTGTTGTTTTTCCATTAAAAGGTACATTTTTTCTACCCCGTAAAAAGCCGTACCATATTTTTCTCTATAGTATTCTAATGGTTTTAAAAGTCTAAGTAAGGCAATTCCACATTCGTGTTTAATAGCGTCGCTCATAGTTGGTGTTGTATTGTATTATTTATTTGTTGTATTAAAAATGCCCCGAAATTTCGAGGCATAGTTTTGTCTTATAATTTGATATCAAATTGTGTTAACGACTTAAATTGCTGTAAACGAGCATATACTTCGTCTTCATTTATGACAACCATTTTTTCTGTTCCAAATTTTTCTACACAAAAGGAAGCCAAATTTGAACCATAAATAATAGCGCTTTTCATACTTTCAAAAGAAAAATCTTCCGTTTGAGCTATATATCCAGAAAATCCGCCTGCAAACGTATCGCCTGCTCCTGTTGGATCAAAAACCTCTTCTAAAGGTAAAGCTGGTGCAAAGAAAACATCTTTGTTATGGAAAATTAATGCTCCGTGTTCTCCTTTTTTAATGACTACATATTTAGGACCCATTGTATGGATTTTTGCAGCTGCTTTTACTAAAGAATATTCTCCAGATAATTGACGCGCTTCTTCATCGTTAATGGTAATCACATCTACACGTTTTACTACCTCTAATAATTCTGGTAATGCACAATCCATCCAAAAATTCATCGTATCTAAAACTACCAATTTGGGTTGGGTCGTCATTTGATTTAAAACAGATGATTGTACAATTGGATGTAAATTCCCAAGCATAACTACTTCTGCATCCTTATATTTTTCAGGAACTATTGGATTGAAATCTGCTAATACATTTAGCTCGGTAGCTAAAGTATCACGAGAATTCATATCATTATGGTATTTTCCACTCCAAAAGAACGTTTTTCCGCCTTTTACAATTTCAATTCCTTCAATATTTATATTTCTTTCTGATAATAAATCTAAATGTTCTTGTGGAAAATCTTCACCTACAACAGATACTATTGCCGAATCCACCTTAAAAAATGACGCGGATAAGCCAATATAAGTTGCTGCTCCTCCTAAAATTTTATCTGTTTTTCCAAAAGGAGTTTCAATAGCATCAAAAGCCACCGTTCCTACAATTAATAGTTTACTCATTTATTTTGTTTTAAATAAGCTGCAAAGATAGTTATTCCGTTTGAAGTTTAAAAATGTTACGTTATATTTAGTGATAAATATATTATGTTTTTATAGGAATCCATTACATACTATTGTGAAAGTAATTTTTTATAGTAATTTTGAATAGATATTAATTTAGTACTTTTCCATTGGAAGCACCAAAAACGACACTTACGACAAACGAGATTACAAGCAAGTTAGAGTATTATTGCTCTTACCAAGATCGTTGTCATAAAGAAGTTGAACAAAAATTACGAAGTTTTAACTTACTTCCGGAACTAAAGGAACAAATTATTGTACATCTTATTGAACATAAATATATAGATGAAGAACGATTTGCTAAAAGTTTCGCAAGAGGCAAACACAACTATAAAGGTTGGGGTAAAAACCGAATTGTTCAAGAGTTAAAATTTAGAGAAATATCTAAAAGAAATATCGATTTGGCATTGTTGGAACTTCCAAATGAAGTTTATTTAGCTAATTTTCATCAATTGGCAGAAAAAAATTGGAACGGCATTAAAGAACGAAAAGGACAAAAGAAAAATAAAAAATTTGTAGATTTCTTACTGCGAAAAGGATACGAAACCAGCTTAATTTTTGAAAAACTTAAACAATTAGACAAGTAGGTATAAGTGGAAAGGCATAAGGTAATAGTAATGTATGCTAATTAATTGCTGCTTTTCACTTTTTACTTTTGACTTTTTACTTTTGCCTTATGCCTTTCCACTTGGCACATTAATTCCCTATCTTTGCAAAAAACAAAACCTTATGTTAGAAAATAAAGATCAAAAAACAACGAGCATTGCCAGTTTAGGTGAATTCGGATTAATTGAGCATTTAACCAAACACTTTAAAGTGAATCAAAAAAGCACTATTAAAAGTATTGGTGACGATGCCGCTGTTTTAGATTTTGCAGGCAAAAAAGCAGTAATTTCTACCGATTTATTAGTAGAAGGTGTCCATTTTGATTTAAGCTATATGCCTTTAAAACATTTGGGATACAAAGCAATTGTGTCTAATATTTCTGACATTTGCGCAATGAATGCCGTGCCAACTCAGGTTACGGTTTCGGTGGCAGTTTCTAATCGTTTTCCGTTAGAAGCGATGGAAGAACTTTTTGCAGGAATTACGCTTGCCGCCAACGCTTATAATGTAGATGTAATTGGTGGCGACACAACCTCTTCTCAAAAAGGATTAATTATTAGCATTACAGCTATTGGCGAAGCCAATTTAGATGAAATAACCTACAGAAACGGCGCACAACAAACCGATTTACTTGTTGTTTCTGGCGATTTAGGTGCGGCTTATATGGGTTTACAAGTTTTAGAAAGAGAAAAACAAGTGTTTCAAGTCAACCCAAACAATCAGCCTATTTTAGACGATTATACCTATTTAATTGAACGTCAATTGAAACCAGAAGCCAGAAATGACGTGAAAGAATTACTTGAAAAATTAGAAGTACAACCAACAGCTATGATTGATATTTCAGATGGACTTTCCTCTGAAATTATGCATATTTGCAAACAAAGTAAATTAGGCTGTAATGTGTATGAAGATAAAATTCCGGTAGACCCACAATTAATAAATGTGTGTGAAGAATTTAATGTAGATATTACCACTATTGCCTTAAATGGCGGTGAAGACTACGAATTGCTTTTCACTATTAAACTGGACGATTTCGAAAAATTAAAACACAATCCTAATTTTACCATTATTGGACATATGGTTGCGGAAAGTGAAGGGATGCACTTGGTGACTCGTGCCAATACAAAAATTGAACTTAAAGCCAGAGGCTGGAATGCTATAAGCGAAGAATAAGATAGATTCATAACATAGATTTTTTTAAAACATTAAAATAATTAATAATATTCATAATAATTATAAATGTTTTTTAATAAATTAAAGAGCGGTTTCTGTATGTTTAATTTATTATTTTTGTTAATTAAACTAAAAAACTATGAAAAAAATTATTTTATTACTAACCTGTTTTGCATACTTACAAATTGGTTATTCTCAAGATTATGTTGATATTGTTAAGTTTACAGTTAACAATACTTCACTAGGAAACATTCAGGAAGCAAATCAAAAAAATGTTAACAAAAACTTCGAAACTAGCGTTAATAATGTGAATTTTGAATTGTATTATCCTAATAAACTATCTGAAAAATTGGTTTTATTAACTGGGTTAACCGCAGAAAATACTAGGTTAAACTTGTCTGAAAAGGCTGATAGAACCAGTATTACAATGACCCGATTAAATATAGGAGTTAAATACCAACACTCAGAAAAATGGTCTGGAACATATTTATTATTACCAAAAATTGCTTCAGATTTTAATTCAATTGGATCAAATGACTTTCAAATTGGCGCTATAGCTGTTTTAGATTATCAATACAATGATGCGTACAAAGTTAAATTTGGTTTATATAGCTCAACAGAAAATTATGGTACCTCGCTAACACCAATAATTGGTTTATGGCACCGCTCTAAAAATAATAAATTTTATATAAATGCTACCTTACCAATTCGTATGGATGCAAATTACTCTTTAACCAAAAATCTAAGCATTGGATCAGATTTAATGACATCTATTAAGTCGTATAATTTATCAGAATTTAAATCAAACTTTTACGTTCAAGAAGAATCAATCCGATTTGCATTATATACCGCTTTAGGATTAATGGATAATTCATTAATATTAAGAGGTAAAGTAGGATTAGATACTACAGATTATGGTATTTATAATGCTAATGAAAAAGTTGGAGTTCAAGTTTTAACTTTCCCACTTAGCGACGATAAAAGAAATAGAGGAAACGCAGAATTTGATTCATCATTGTATGTAGGATTTGATGCAATTTATAGATTTGATTTGACAAAAAACAAATAATCATAATTTCTTTTTTTGAAAAAAGTAAGACCTGGTAATTTATCAGGTCTTACTTTTTATAACAATTTTTGTTCTTCTGTTTCGTAAAAGGTATCGATATTTAATTTTTTTTGCTGCGATGCCATCACGGCCAATTCGTCGCAACGTTCGTTTTGAGGATGGTTATTGTGCCCTTTAATCCACATAAATTTTACATTATGTTGGCGGTAAATTTTTAAAAAACGCATCCATAAATCGGGATTTTTTTTGTCTTTGAAGTATTTTTTCTCCCAGCCAAATACCCATCCTTTTTCTACTGAATCCACAACATATTTAGAATCAGAAACAACTAAAACGTTGGTTTTAGGTGCTTTCAATTTTTCTAAACCTACAATTACAGCTAATAATTCCATTCTATTATTAGTAGTATGTCTGAATCCTTCGTAAAACTCTTTTTTGTAAGGCGTACCCACCATTTCCATCACCACACCATAACCGCCCGGACCAGGATTTCCTTTGGCAGCGCCATCTGTGTATATGTGAACTTGGTAGGGCATTTTAGATTGTTAGATTAATTGGACTGTTAGATTGTTAGATGGATTAGTTGTTGAAATTAAGAAAATATAGCAGATTGACTTTCTAAGAAGTCAAACAATCTAACCTTCTAGAAATCTCTCAATCACTTTCGGAAAATGTTCCATTTCCAATTCGTGAATTTTTTGTGCGATTTCTTCTGCTGAAGTACAATTTTCTATATTTACGTTAGTTTGAAATATAAATTCGCCTTCATCAAAATGTTCGTTTACATAATGAACTGTGATTCCTGTTTCCTTTTCTTTATTTTCTAAAACTTCTTGATGTACATGCATGCCATACATCCCTTTTCCACCATAATTAGGCAACAATGCTGGATGAATATTAATTACTTTATTCGGAAATTCGTTAATAATATGAATAGGGAATTTCAATAAAAATCCTGCCAATACAATTAAATCGGGTTGCAATTGTTTCAGCTGATTTAAAACAGTATCATCTGAAAGTGCTAATTTATTGAAAACAAAAGTAGGAACTTTAAATTTTTTACATCGTTCAATTACTTTAGCTTCAGAATTGTTCGAAAATACACCAACAACTGAAACAGCATTTGACGTGTCAAAATATGCCATAATATTTTCAGCATTAGAACCATTTCCGGAAGCAAAAAGCACAATCTTCTTCATTTCAATCTATTTTTTTTAACTTATTATAGCAATTAACCACATAAATATCACACAAAAGTATAAATTCATTTAGGTTTAATGGCAAAAAATAAAAGAAATTAAAAAATAATTTAAATGAAAAGCATAGAGAATTAGGCTATTTTAAGTTTTTTTTATACATTCGTAGTTATATTTACTAACAAAAATGTTGTTTTAAAATAAAGTTTTTTATTTTTGCCAACAAATAAATTAAAAATTAAAAATTATGTCAGACATTGCATCAAGAGTAAAAGCGATTATCGTGGACAAATTAGGTGTTGACGAAAACGAAGTAGTAACAGAAGCAAGCTTCACTAACGATTTAGGTGCTGATTCATTAGACACTGTAGAGCTTATTATGGAATTCGAAAAAGAATTTGATATCCAAATTCCAGACGACCAAGCTGAAAACATTGCTACTGTAGGTCAAGCAATTTCTTACATCGAAGAAGCTAAGAAATAATAACCTTTCATCCGTATAATTTATTTTATACGGATGTTGTTATTTTTTGTTTCTGTTTTTAAAAATCTTTGTTTAGATTTGTAAAAACATTGATTGTATTACAATCATTCACATAAGACATTTATGTAATACCCAATGTTGATATTTAATTATGAAGCATTGGGTTTTTCTATATAACTAAAAAATAATTTATGCAATTAAAACGTGTAGTGGTAACAGGACTTGGAGCACTTACTCCAATTGGAAATAATATTCAAGAATATTGGAATGCCTTAATTAGCGGTAAAAGCGGTGCGGCTCCAATTACATATTATGATACCGAAAAACATAAAACCAAATTTGCTTGCGAAGTAAAAAACTTCAATATCGAAGATTTTATCGATAGAAAAGAAGCAAGACGTATGGATAAATTTGCACAATATGCCATTGTTGCAGGTGAACAAGCAATTGCAGATGCCGGGATTTTAGAATCTAACGTAAATAAACAAAGAGTAGGTGTAATTTGGGGTGCTGGAATTGGTGGTTTAGAAACCTTCCAAGAAGAAGTACTAAGTTATGCTAAAGGAGATGGAACGCCTCGTTTCAATCCGTTCTTTATTCCAAAAATGATTGCCGATATTGCTCCTGCTCATATTTCTATGAGAAATGGCTTTATGGGTCCAAACTACACAACAGTTTCTGCTTGTGCTTCTTCAGCAAATGCTATGATAGACGCTTTTAACTACATACGTTTAGGAATGTGTGATGTAATTGTATCTGGAGGCTCTGAAGCAGCCGTAACTATTGCTGGAATGGGTGGATTTAACTCTATGCAAGCATTATCTACAAGAAATGATTCGCCAGAAACGGCTTCAAGACCGTTTGATGCTAACAGAGATGGTTTTGTTTTAGGCGAAGGCGCAGGTGCTTTAGTTTTTGAAGAATACGAACACGCAAAAGCACGTGGTGCTAAAATATATTGTGAAGTTGGTGGTGGCGGAATGTCATCTGATGCGTATCACTTAACTGCTCCACATCCAGAAGGAATTGGAGTTATTGCCGTAATGGAAAATACATTACGTGATGCAGGTATGAAACCAGAAGAAGTAGATCACATCAATACTCACGGAACCTCAACACCTTTAGGAGATGTTGCAGAATTAAAAGCAATTAGTCATGTTTTTGGAGCACACGCTAAAAATATAAATATCAATTCTACAAAATCAATGACAGGGCATTTGTTAGGAGCAGCTGGTGCAATTGAAGCAATTGCTTCTATTTTAGCAATGAAACACAGTCTTGTTCCTCCAACAATAAACCACACAACAGTAGATGAAAATATTGATCCATCATTAAACTTGACTTTAAACACGCCTCAAAAAAGAGAAATTAAAGTGGCAATGAGTAATACTTTTGGATTTGGCGGACATAATGCTTGTGTGCTTTTCAAAAAATTAGAAGAATAACTTCATGCGTCGCATTTTAAATAAAATATTGAAAAAATCCCCTTCTTCTAATCAAGACGGGGTTTTTTTTGAAAAAATTACCAAAATTTTGGGATTCAAGCCCAATACAGAAATTTATTATAAACACGCTTTTACGCACCGTTCTGCAAATCAAACTGATGAAAAAGGATTTCCAATAAGTTACGAACG
>NZ_JBEIET010000036.1:0-17327 GCF_040382755.1 Flavobacterium sp. | reverse complement strand
TGGCGAGAGAAAAACAAATTAAGTCTTGGAAAAGCAGAATCAAAATTCAAGAATTATTGAATGATAATTAGCTCAGCTGGTTCAGAGCATCCCGATGCAATCGGGAGGTTTGGGGGTTCGAACCCCTCATTGCCCACAAACATTTAACTCCTTAATAAATTAAGGTGTTTTTTTATGTCCAAAAATTAATTTTAGAGAATTTATAAAAACATCTTAATAAGTAATGTTTTTATAAAAAATTAACTAATAGCTATTTATTTAAAGGAGATAGTGTATAGATACTCCGTAGATACTCCGTAGATACTCCATAGATAGTGTATGGATAGTGTATGTAAGTGGCATAAAAAACTTAGTAATTATTGCAACAAAGTAAAATCAGCCAAAACCATAGCCGATAATGCTTCTACAATAGGTACAGCTCTCGGTACTACACAAGCATCATGTCGGCCTTTACCTTGTTGGTCTACAAGTTGTCCATCTTGGGTTAAGACTTCTTGTTGTTGTAATAATGTAGCAACAGGTTTAAAAGCCACTCGAAAATAAATATCCATACCGTTACTTATCCCGCCTTGTATGCCACCAGACAAATTGGTTTTGGTACTGCCGTCTTCGTTAAATAAATCGTTGTGCGCACTGCCTTTCATTTCAGCAGCACAAAATCCTGAGCCGTATTCAAACCCTTTTACCGCGTTTATAGATAACATGGCTTTACCCAGTTGGGCTTGCAATTTATCAAAAACCGGTTCACCTAAACCAATGGGTACATTTTGTATTACACATGTAATAGTGCCACCAACGGTATCGCCTTGTTTTTTTATTTCGGTGATGAAGTTTTCCATTTTTGCAGCTGTAGCTTCATCCGGACATCGAACAGCATTGTTTTCAATTTTAGTAAAATCTAAAGCTTGGTAAGGTTTGTCTATATAAATGGTTCCTACTGAAGAAACAAAGGCTGTAATTTTTATCTCTGAGATTATTTGTTTGGCAATGGCGCCAGCTACTACCCAATTCACCGTTTCTCTTGCTGAACTTCTTCCACCACCTCTATAATCTCTATTTCCGTATTTTTTATCGTAAGTATAATCTGCGTGACTTGGTCGAAAGGTTTCTTTTAACTGATCGTAATCTTGGGACTTCTGATTTTCGTTTTCAATCAAAAATCCAATAGGCGTTCCTGTGGTTTTTCCTTCAAAAATACCTGATAAAAATTGTACCGTATCGCTTTCCTTTCTTTGGGAAACCAGTTTAGATTGCCCTGGCTTTCTTCGATCTAATTCTGATTGAACAAAATCTAAATCAATAGCAATATTAGACGGACAACCATCTATAATTCCACCATAAGCCAAGCCGTGTGATTCGCCAAATGTTGTTAATGTATAACGTGTTCCTATCGAATTTGCCATTTAATTTGTTTTTTTACAGTAATTACCGAATACAAAAATATCGAATGTTTTTTTTATATTAGCAAAAAATTTACAAAATGAAAAAAATACTAGTAATACTTTTTAGTTTAAGTTTGGTATCTTGTGCTGTGGAAGGTTTAGAAAGTACAATTGACAACAATGCAAATAATCCAAATAACCCAAACAACCCAAATAATACGGCTACTTTTACAGATGCATTACCTTTAAACATTGGAAATTACTGGACGTATGATGTAGTGGGTCTAACCAATACTAGAGATTCTTTATATATTTTTGGTGATGAAACTATAGGTGCGCATACGTATAAAAAATTTAAAAACAGAAACAATATCGCAACTGGTTTTTATTGCACTTCAGTAAACAATAACAATGTGAGAAAAGAAGCTGGAAAATTACTTTTAACCGGAAATTTAAGCGTTTTACAAGGGATAACACTACCTGCCGGAGTAGATTTTAGCGTAACTGATTTTGTTATTTTTAAAGAAAGCGCCACAAATGGCGAAATTTTAAGTGAAAAAACAGGCACATTTCAACAAACAATAAGCAACTTTCCGGTAACTATTGAATACCGATTAAGAGCCATTGGTGGAGAAAATTTTACTTCTTTTACCTCTCCAAATAACGATGTATACCCGAATGTGAAATCTACTAAAATCGTGGTGAATTTAAAAATAACATCTACACAAACTATTGCTGGTTTTCCAGTTACTATAAACATTTTACCCCAACAAGATGTGGTTGTTTCTACGCAATACCTATCCAGAAATATCGGAATTGTGTATACCAAAACAAACACAAATTTCGCTTTAGATCCAACAATAGCAGCTCAAATTGGTTTACCTGTTTCTAACTCGCAAATTCAAGAAGAATTTTTGGATACCTATAATGTTAATTAACTAAAATTGTTTTGTTTTTTGGCACTAATACGAAAAGATAAGGCGACGTAAAAGCATCTGTTACCAATTCATTTTTTTGGGGACCTGTTTCTTTTAAGATAATTTCTGCAGTCGTTTTGGTAAATATTACGTCAGTTACTTCAATGTCATAGCCACCTGTGGTTTTTTCACCTAAAAAACAAGCTACCAAATCGTGTTTTTCTAAATCGATAGCTAGTAACTTACCGAAAGATTCTTCTCCAATATTTAAAGAAGTAATTAAAGCATTAAATTCTTCATAGTTTTTAATTACTTGAGTAGATTTTTCTTTCTTCCCACCTATTTGACTTTTAAAAACCACTTCATAATGGTCTCTTTCTTTTTCAACAACTTGCTGAACGGGTTTACAAGATAAAAACAACAAACAAACACCAATAAGTGACACCCTATTTTTAAACATTTTCATAATTAAGATTCTAAATTAATAGCTTTATTATACAATTCTTCATACAAAGGAAGAATATTTTTGATATCGAATTTTTTGGCCACTTCAAAAGCGGCTTTCTTAAACTGAAGTAACGTTTCTTCTGAATTTAATATAGAAATGGCGTTTCTACTCATGCTTTCCACATCGCCAACAGCACTTAAATAACCCGAAACACCTTCTTCATTTACTTCTGGTATACCGCCCGAATTACTTGATATGACCGGCACACTAAATGCCATAGCTTCTAAAGCAGCCAAACCAAAACTTTCTGTTTCAGAAGGCAATAAAAACAAATCAGAATACTTCAAAATTTGATTAATATCGTTACTATTTCCAAAGAAAATAACTTTATCTGCAATGCCTAAATCTTCACATAATTTCTCGGCAACAATCTTCTCAGGTCCTTCTCCAACCATCATTAATTTAGAAGGAATTTCTTTCTGAATGTTGTAGAAAACTTTAACCACATCTGGAATGTTTTTTACTTTTCTGAAATTAGAAATATGGGTAATTATTTTTTCATTAGATGATGCCAAAACCGAACGCTGACAAATGGATTTATTTTCTAAAAGGGTTTCTTCAATTTCAATAAAATTAGGTATCACATGAATTTCTTTATTAACATCAAACAAACGATAGGTAGCTTCACGTAAACTATTAGAAACACTGGTTACAAAGTCGGATTTGTTGATGCTAAATGTCACCGCACTTTTATAAAATGGATGGTTTCCTACCAAAGTAATATCGGTACCATGAAGCGTAGTAATCATGGGAAGTGAAATGCCTTCTTCGGCTAACATTTGTTTGGCCATATACCCTGCATAGGCATGAGGAATCGCATAATGTACGTGTAACACATCTATTTTATAAAGTTTTACCATATCTACCAATTTACTTGACAAAGCCAATTCGTAGGGTTGGTAATGAAATAACGGATAGTTAGGCACATTTACTTCATGAAAAAATATATTCGGATTTAACAACGACAATCGCACAGGTTGTTTATAGGTAATGAAATGAATTTCATGTCCTTTTTTAGCCAGTTCTAAGCCTAACTCTGTGGCTACTACGCCACTCCCACCAAAGGTAGGATAACAAACCATTGCTATTTTCATTTATTTATGTTGTTGAAACACCAAATCCATTTTAAATGTGACTTGACATTTATTTTACTATTATTTTTTGTTAACAAAAGCCGCTTCATAAGTTGCAATCCAATCTTGAACAGAAATTTTTGTAACCAATTCACCCAACAAGTCAAACGGAATTTCATCCAATCTATTAAATCGGATGCAACTTTTACCCATGTCTAATTTGCGAGTACTGTGTTTTGGGTATTCCGCCACAAACCAATCGTAAAGTGTTTTATTCGCATAAATACCCATATGATAGAAATTTATGCTGTTTTTTTGAGATGCAAATGTGATAAAAGGCAATGGATCAGCTGGTTTACAATGATATCCTTTCGGATAAATTGTATGTGGAACATAATACCCAATCATACCATAATTCATACCTTCTTCGAAACCATTTGGTATATTTTTAAGTATTGTATTTCGAAGCAATTCCATTGGTTTTTTTCTATCTTCTGGAAGATTATTCATATAGTCTTCCACAGTTTTTGCAGCTGATGTCATAATTAATCTGTTATCGATTCGTAAATTACTTTCTGTATATTTTCTCTAATATTTAATTTTGAGAGTTTATTAATATTTCCATCTGGGTAACTCCTATTTGATAGAAAAATATAAATTAAATCTTTTTCAGGATCTGCCCAAACCATTGTTCCAGTAAATCCCGTATGTCCAAAACTTGCTTTAGAAGTACAACCGCAAGTAGGACCTTCGCCACTAATTTGAGGTTTGTCAAAACCAGCGCCTCGCCTATTTCCAGCATAACAAAAATAACATGTATTAAAAGCATCAAACGTTTCTTTTGAAAAATAAGTATGCCCTCCGTACGTTCCTTTTTGTAAATACATTTGCATAATTTTAGCCACATCTAACGAATTAGAAAACAATCCTGCATGACCACCAATACCGCCTTGCATGGCTGCAGCCATATCATGTACATACCCTTGAATGGTATCGTATCGATAATACATATCAATTTCTGAAGGCATAATGTTTGACAATTCAAATTTATCTAATGGATTATAGGTTGTAGAATTTGCTCCTAATAGCTTATAAAAGTTATCATCAGAAAGTTTATCCAAACTTTTATGATGAAATTTCTCTAAATATTCTTTAAATAATATAAAAGCATAATCGCTGTATTTGTATTGTTTAGAAGGCAATAAAGGCGCTTCTTTAATGACATTTATAATCGTATCCGTATAATCTTTTCGTAAATATAAATTAGTCGATACTTTTAACGGAAAGTCTTCAGAAGGTGTAGTTTGATAGTATTTTTGACTTGGTTTTTTTAAAGAATCTAACGTTTTTAAATAAAAAGGCGTCCAAGCTGGTAATTTAGCTTGATGCGTTAACATATCTAAAACCGTAATGTCCGCTTTGTTAGAATTTTTAAAATTAGGAAGTAATTGCGATAACTTACTGTTGAATGAAAAATTTCCTTTTTCGTAATCTTTCATTAAGTTAGGAAGCGTACTCAATACTTTAGTAAGTGAAGCCAAATCATACAAATCGGTATTTTTTACTTTCTGAATGGTATCATAAGTTGGCGAACCAAACGCTTTTCTGTAGACCACTTTTCCTTTACGAGCCACCAGTATTTGCATACCTGGAGCTACTTTATTTTTAATAGCAGATATTGCAATTGTATCAATTTTTGCTAATAACTCAGAATTCATTTGTACTTGTTCTGGATATGCAAAACCTAAGCGATTAAGATTTTTGGTTTTCATTCCATCCGATTCACAAAAGTTTTTCTTAATAGATACAGGCAATGCGCCTTTCGCTTCTTTCGCTCCAAAAATAATTTCAGCGGCAACCAATTGTGAAAAATAATTATTCTGATAGGCCTCAATTAAACCTTCTGTTTCATCAAAAGTTGGAATTCTTAATAATGAATACGGTTTAGTGAAAAAGGTAACAATGGTTTTACTATGTTTCGAAATTTTATCAATCCAATTGATTTCGTTAAACGTCATTTCGTTTTTCTTCCAAATGCCTTCGGGTTTGTGATAGCCTACAATAACTTTCGAATAATCTGCTATTTCCACTAAAAGCGAATCTAAGTTTTTAGTCGTAATAACATCAATTTGGGCGTATTCTTTTAATTTTTCTATGAAAGTTGTCGCATCGCCATCGCCAATTTTTACGTAGGCTATTTTTTCTTTATCAAGTTTTTTGATTGGAATAATATCATCTTCATTTTTAAGAACTGTTATAGCACTTTCAAACATTTCTAAATTTAATGCGTTGTATTCTTTTTTATTTAAATCGGTATATAAATTTTCAAATTCAATTGGACAGTAATTATTTAATCCTGCTTTGTATTTATACTTTAATATTTTCTTTACAGAATGCGCCAATCGTTCTTCAGTAAATAAACTATCTGCAAACGCTTGTTTAAATTTTTCAATGGCTACAGGAACATTTTCTGCAAATAGCAAAACATCATTCCCAGCTAAAAAGGCAGCTAAATCAATATCGCCAGGTTGTTTAAAATTACTTGCCCCTTTCATATTTAAGGCATCTGTAAAAATTAAACCTTCAAACTTCAATTGGTTTTTTAAAATATCTGTTACTACTTTTTCAGATAACGAAGAAGGAAAATTTTCACGCGGTTCGATACTTGGCACGTTTAAATGCGCCACCATAACACTGGCTAAACCATTTTTTATAAGTTCTTTATACGGATATAATTCTACTTCTTCTATTCTATCTCTTGAAAAATCGACAGTTGGCAAGGCGTGATGCGAATCTGTAGAGGTGTCACCGTGACCTGGAAAATGCTTGGCAGTAGCAAAAACGCCATAAGATTGTAAACCACGCATATAGGCGACTGCTTTTTCGGCTACATTTTCTTTGGTTTCTCCAAAAGAACGATTTCCGATAATTGGATTTTTAGGATTGGTATTAATATCTACAACAGGACCAAAGGTAAAATGAATCCCCAATCGTTTGGATTGATCTGCCATTTGCATACCCATTCTTTCAAGTAAAGAGTTGTCTTTAATAGCACCTAAAGTCATGTTCCACGGATAGGTATGTGTAGAATCTATTCGCATACTTAAACCCCATTCGGCATCAATTCCAATAAGCATTGGAATTTTCGATTTTGCTTGAAAACGATTGGTTAATTTTGCTTGTCTATTTGGACCTCCTTGAAAAAATATTAATCCTCCAATTTTATATTTGGTAATTAATTTATCTAAATCTTGAGCATGTGCTTCATTCTTATTAGAGTACGCTGCAATCATAAACAATTGTCCTACTTTTTCTTCAAAAGAAAGTGAGTTGTACGTGCTATCGACCCATACTTGTTGAGATTGCGTATTAATTTTGTTTTGCGCAAAACCTAAAGTGGTAAGAAATAAAATGATATATATGTAATGCTTCATGAAATGTAAATAAATAAAAAAACCATCAAAATTTCTATTTTCTGATGATTTTCAAAGTTAGTTATTTTTTTAGAAAAATCTACTATGCCAACTTTCTTCAGCAGGAACTTCCCAAAATTCTTCAAATTCACCTTTCGTATTTATCAAATTATTGAAAACAATAGTTTTTGAAGTAACGGCTTTTTCCTTCGCCATTTTTTTGAAATCGATAAGTGTTTTATGCGCAATGTGTTCTCCCATTTTGTAGGTAACATTCATTTTGTCAAGTAATTCTATTTGAAATTCTTGTTCTAATTGTTGAATAAAATGTACTGAAGCATCGATAGAACAACCCGTTGCGTTTTGCACTTCCTGATTGACAGCAAAAATGATAAATCGTTTATATTTTATAAGAAAAGAAGCTTCTAAGCTTGTGCCGTGTGCTGCCCAGTTTTCAACAAATTCTTGACATTTAGAAGTTATAGCAGTTACTTCATCGTCAGCTAATTTTCTGTTCGATTGGTAAATCCAAATTTTTGAATCTTCTGGTAAATTTTCGAATGGTGTGTACATTATATTTTTTGTATGTCTAATAATACTTTTGAACTTATGAATTTATTTAATTTTAAATCATAAATATCTTCGTAATAAAAATCTACTTTCACTTTAGTATTAACTTTTAATACATCATCAGAAATTAAATAAGCGTTATCAAAGTTTTTTATTAAGATGAAATCATTAATTCTTCCAGATTCTTCTTTAATTTTAATTGTTAAGAAACCATCTTTTTTTCTTTCAATTAATATACCCGTAGACGATAAACTTGAAACATCTAAAACTTCATTTGACTCATTTTTGTCGATCTCATTTTTACCAATAGCCAAAAGGATATCTGGACAGAAAGTAATCATTTTCATTCCAATTTCCTCACCAAATTTTTCCATTTGGTCTTCGTTATCAAGCAAGATTCTTTTACTTTTAGGTAGTTTATCTTTATGATTACTGTAAGATTGAATGACACACAATCCTAATTGCATTTGCAATTCGCTCGATTCAATTTTTTCTAAATCAATATTTTTAGCTTTTATACATTCACAAGTTTCATTTGTAATTATATCCATTACATCTTGTGAAAAACTTTGATTCGCTATTACTAATAATAATAAATATATTTTTTTCATGTTATAAATCTTGAGCATTTGCAATTAATTCTGCTATATCCATTACCTGAACGGAGCCTTCTTTCTCTTTATTTTTGATACCGTCTGTTAGCATGGTGTTACAAAATGGACAACCAGCAGCAATAATTTCAGGTTTCGTTTCTAAAGCATCTTCCGTTCTTTCGATATTGATGTCTTTATTTCCTTTTTCTGGTTCTTTAAACATTTGTGCACCACCAGCACCACAACATAAACCGTTAGCGCGAGAACGTTTCATTTCGACTAACTCCGCATCTAATTTTTGGATTAAATCCCTTGGTGCTTCGTAAATATTGTTAGCACGCCCTAAATAACAAGGGTCGTGAAACGTGATGCGTTTGCCTTTAAATTGTCCGCCTTCAATAGTAAGTCTCCCCGAATCTAATAACGATTTTAGAAATTCTGTATGATGTACGACTTCATATTTCCCACCTAATTCTGGATACTCATTTTTTATGGTATTAAAACAATGTGGACAAGCCGTTACGATTTTTTTTACTTCATAGGCATTCATGACTTCAATATTCATCATAGCTTGCATTTGAAATAAAAATTCATTTCCAGCACGTTTAGCGGGATCGCCTGTACAACTTTCTTCTGTACCTAAAACCGCAAAAGGAACGTTTGCTCGATTTAATATTTTAACAAAAGCTTTGGTTATTTTTTTGGCTCTATCATCAAAACTTCCCGAACAACCTACCCAAAATAAAACTTCAGGTGCTTGTCCTTGTGCCATCATTTCGGCCATTGTAGGTACTACTAAACTTTCTGACATAGTCGTGTTGATTTTATATGTTTTTTTTAGAAACTATTCTAAATATATTAATTGCTTAATTCGTCATCAAAAACTTGGATAGTTACATCTTTTTCAATTAAATCTGTAAACTTTCCATTGTATCGTGTTGCTTTAACTAAATGATTATCAATCCAGTGGTAATTTCCACCACGAGGTTTTCCCATTACCATTCCGTGGTATTTAAAGCCGTGTTGCTTTAACCAAGCTTCAGTAACGACCCTATGCTCTTCGGTACGAGATGTGAAAAAGAAAATAACATGACCTTCATCATACCATTTATTTAATGTCACTAAGGCATCTGGATACACATTTGCTGTTGCCATTCTTTCCGGTTCTTCATTTGGAATATCATCGCAAACGGTTCCATCTATATCAATAAGGTAATTTTTTATTCCTTCTGGTAAAACAGGGCTTAAATGCTCTCCATTTACTTTTAATTCTTGTAATTTTCCGTCAATTTCTTCTTTTTTCATGCTCATTTTGTAGTTGTCGTTGTTGTGTTTTTATTGATATTTTAATTGCTATTCATTACTCTTCGCTTCTCCAGTTTAATCTATCTTGCTGGTTGTATTGCCATGGTGCACCATTATTTTCAATATTGGTCATTACAGCATTTAATTCCATTGGTGCGGCACTTTGTTCCATCACTAAATAACGTCTCATATCCATAATAATAGATAATGGACTAATATTGATTGGACATTCTTCCACACAAGCGTTACAAGACGTACAAGCCCAAAGTTCTTCTGGTGTAATGTAGTCGTTTAATAACGATTTATTATCTGGAATAAAAATACCTTTATTCGCATCGATGTTTTTACCAACTTCTTCTAATCTGTCACGTGTATCCATCATGATTTTACGTGGTGATAATTTCTTACCTGTTGTATTTGCAGGACAAGATGAAGTGCATCTACCACATTCGGTACATGTATAGGCATTTAATAATTGTACCCAATTTAAATCTTGTACATCTGAAGCACCAAATTTAGCCGGAACTGCATCTGGATTAGCAGGTGCCGCAAACGGATCAGCATTTGGATCCATCATTAATTTTACTTCATTTGTTACACTTTCTAAATTATCGAATTTTCCTTTTGCATTTAAATCGGCAAAATAAGTATTTGGAAACGCTAATAAAATATGCAAATGTTTAGAAAAGTATAAATAGTTTAAGAAGGCAATTACCATTACTAAATGTCCCCACCATCCTACTCTTTCTAAAATATGTAAGGTACTTTCACTCATACCACCGAAAAGTGCTGGTCCTAAATGTTGTGAAATAGAAAAATTAAATGAACCAATGCCTTCATAATGAGATTTTCCTAATGAATATAATACTTCATCAGTACCATTCATAGTAAAAATACATGTTACCAAAACAATTTCCATAATTAATATTAAGTTGGCATCTTTAGTTGGCCATCCTAACATTTCTGCTTTTGTAAAACGAGGTAATTTTAATAAATTTCTTCTTGATAAAAAAGCTAAAGTAGCCACTAAAGCCAAAAAAGAAAGAATTTCTATGAAGCTAATTAAAAAAGTATAAAATCCACCTAATCCAGTTTTAAAGAAACGATGAGTACCAAAAAGTCCGTCTACAATTATCTCTAATAATTCAATTTGAGTAATAATAAAAGCGGCATATAAGGTAAAATGCAAAATTGCAGGAATTGGCCTGGTAAACATTTTTTTCTGACCAAAAGCTATCAATGCCATATTTTTCCATCGTGCTGAAGTATTATCAGTTCGGTTTACATCTTGTCCTAATTTAATATTTCGTATAATTTTTTTTACATTTTTAACAAAAAAACCAACGCCTATTATAAGGACAATTGCAAAAATAATATTTGGTAAAAAACTCATAAATTTAGTTTTTAGGTTGCTCTTTATTTGGTTCGACTACAGGTGCAGTATACGGTTTGTTTTTCTTACCAAAAACAGACACATTAACATATCGTGTAGGATTTAAACGCACATCTTGTAACAATAATTCCAATTCTTTTGATGTTTTGGTTAGATTGACATACATAGCGTCGTCCTTCAATAATTTTCCTATAGAACCTTTACCTTGCTCTAAATCAGTCATAATTTGATTTACATTTGCGAGGGTGGTTTCTAACTTTTTAACTGAAGCGGCAAGATCTGCTTTTTCTAAAGAAGTAGACATTTTATTAATATTACCTGAAGCGTTTTCAAAATTAGCTAACGTAGCATTTAATTTTGATTTATTATCTGCTACTATTTCGTTTACATTTTTAGAAACCTGACTAAATTCGGACAAAGTAACCTCCAAAGATGCAATAGATGCTTTTAATTTTTGTTGCGTTGAAGCGTCTAAAGTAGCGTTTAAATTTTCGATTAATTTATTTGCGTTTTCTAATAAAACTTCTACTTTATCTTTTACAGGTCCAATTTGATTGGCAAGTTCATCTGTCAAACCTAATTTGTTAGATGTTTTAAGTGTGTCTCCAGATTGCGCATAATTGGTATCAGAAAAGTTATTGATAATTGCAATTTCTCTTCCACCAATTAAACCAGAATCCATAATTTGTGCAACACTTGATTTCGCAATTTGAATCTGTTCGTTAGTAATTATTAATTCTACTTTCATTTTACCATCAGGCAACATTTGAATAGTATTTACTTTTCCTATATTTAATCCATTTATGGTTACAGGAGCTGCCACAACTAAACCTGCCACATTATCATAAACCGCATATAATTTAGTACTCGTAACAAATAAATTTTTACCTTTTAGAAACGCAAAACCCCAGTAAAACAATACTATTGATAAAATAACTAAAACAGCAACTTTAATTTCTTTTGTGATTTTCATATGGGCTAAATATACTTTTACTTTAGATTTGGTGAATGCTTTTAAACAAAACAACAATTAAAAATTGTTATGCGTTATAAAGACACAAAAATAACATTATTTATTTGATTGCCTCGCTTAATTTAATTTTTTTACCATTTTTTATAGGCACAATAAACGAAGAAGTATATCCTTTTGCTTTCGCTTCTTCTAATAATTGTTTTGCTTTGGTATAAGATGAAGTGCTACCATAAAAGTATTTGTAAATGGTAGTTCCTTTTTCAACGGAAATGTTATTTAATCCTTTAAAGTTTTTAGGCAAGGTTTCTAAATTTTTAGCACTTGCAGAAATTTGTATTTTAAAAGTAACACCTTCCACAGCTGTTTTGTTTTCTGAAGATTGCTTCGGATCTACTTTCTTTGGGTCTACCTTTTTTGGATCTTCTTTTTTAACTGTTGCTTTTTTGGATTCTTCTTTCTTAACTGTAGTAGCCGTTTCTGTTTTAAAAAAATCATCTCGATATCCTAAAATAGCTTTAGAAATAGCTTCTGCTAATTTATTTTGTCCATCTTCCGAATTTAAAAAAGCACCTTCAGGTTTGTTGGATACAAATCCCATTTCAATAAGCACACGAGGCATAATTATTTTTCGTAAAACTAAAAATCCGGCTTGTTTTACTCCCCTATTTTTACTTGTTGTGAATTTTGTAAACGCTTGTTGTACTTTACCTGCAATATCAATACTCTGTTGAATATTTTCTTCTTGCATAATGGAAATTCCCATTACGGATTCTGGAGATTTTGGATCAAATCCATCATATTTTATTTTATAATCGCTTTCTAAAGTAACAACGGCATTCTCCTTTTTGGCTACTTCCAAATTGGCTGCATTTCGGGTAACTCCCATTACATAGGTTTCATTTCCTGATGCTTCTTGGTTGTCATTTGCATTACAATGCATAGAAACAAATAAATGTCCTTTTGATCTATTCGCGATATTGGCTCGTTCGTTTAATTCAATGAAAACATCGGTTTTTCTGGTATAAACCACTTCTATATTTGATTCTTTAGCTAAAATTTCTCCTACTTTAAGAACAGTATTAAGTGAAATTTTCTTTTCTATATTTCCATGATAGGTAGCCCCGTAATCTTTACCACCATGTCCTGCATCTAAAACTACTTTGAATTTTTTAGTTTGTGCATAAAATGATACAGAAAACAAGCATAAAAATAATAGTACTATCGATTTTTTCATAATTTTAATTTGGTGTAACAATAAAAGCAGATGCAAATCCTTTCTGTTTGGCTTCAGCTAGAAATTTTTTACACGATTCTAGGGTTCCTTGTCCGTAAAAATATTTATAACCCCCATTTACTTCTATCATGGTTACATTTGCCAAACCATTAAAGTTTTCCGGCGTTAAATCAAGTTTCTTAGTACTAAAACTAATTTGTACTTTATATGCTAACTCATCTGGTGTTAATGGTTCAGGAGCTGCATCAACTACTTTAGATGTATCCACAGCAGTTTCCACAACAGGCAATTCTTCTACAATTACTGGTTCTTTAATTTGTAAGACATTTGGAGGAGTATTCGTGCCTCTTACATTATTTTTATATTCAATAATTGAGCGTGCAATAATTTGAGAGTAATTTGATTTACCTTCTTCCGATTTCATATATTTAGATTCTTGCACATTACTTAAAAAACCCAATTCTATTAAAACACCAGGCATTACAGTAGCATCTAATACCCAAAGCGGTTGTTGGTGCATACCTAAGTCTTTTCTTTGCAAAGAATTTTTAAAATAACTTTGTACCGTACTGGCAAAATTAATGCTTTGCATCAACGTTTCTTCTTGCATAATACGAAGTCCTATTTGTGTATTCGGATTATTTGGATCAAAACCTTCATATTTTTCTTTGAAATTATCTTCCAAAGAAATTACCGCATTTTCCGCTTTTGCAATTTCAAAATTCATACCTGCACGGGACAATCCCATAACCAAAGTCATTGCGCCATATGGTTTTGGAGATACTGAAGAATTACAGTGAACAGAAACAAATAAATCGGCCTCAAAATCATTAGCAATTTTAGCTCTATCTCTTAAAGGTATGAAAACATCCGTTGATCGTGTGTATTTAACATTAAAATCGGGATAAGATTCTAATATTTTTCCAATTTTTAAAACCACATCTAAAGCAATATGTTTTTCAATACAACCATTTTTTGCGGCACCAGGATCCTTACCACCATGTCCAGCATCTAAAATTACTTTAAATTTCTTTTCTTGTGCTATTGAAAAGACAGATAAACAGATAAATATAATTACGAGTACTTTTTTCATTTGTGATTAATTATTTTCAGTTAATTCAAATACGTTATAATTTTATTAAATACTAAATTTTAACAAAAAATATGCGTAAGTTTGACCCTTCAAAAACCGAACCATTTTTTACAAAAATAGTATTTATAGATTTGAGTACAAAGATTAATCATATCGTTTTTTTATTTTTTTTTCTAATTGTAAGCAATTTAGAAGTTTACGGTCAAAATACTTCTCGTAAAGATAGCACACAAGTAAATGTAAATGAATTGGTTACTATTAAAAAAGATTCTACAAAAAAACCATTATTGGAAGGTATTGTAAATCGTAAAGCTAAGGATTACGAACGGTTAGACCAAAGAAAAAAAAGATTAACATTATATAACGAAGCAGAATTGCATTATCAAGATTTTATACTAAAATCGGGTGTTATTGTTTTGGATTACGAGAAAAATGAGGTATATGCTGGAAGATTAAAAGATAGCGCTGGCGTATATTCGCAATTTCCATATTTTAAACAAGGGGAAAATGTCATAGAACCCGATTCTATTCGATTTAATACCAAAACAGGAAAAGCACAGATTTGGAATACAAGAAGTAAACAAGGTGAAATGTTTCTGAAATCTGAAATTTCAAAAAGAGAAAATGATTCGGTTATATTTTTTAAAAATGCCCGTTTTACCACTTCGGAAAATAAAGAAAATCCAGAGTATTATTTCTTAGCTTACAAAGCAAAATTAGTACCAAAAAAGAAATTCGTAACCGGTTTAACCCACATGTTCATTGCAGATGTACCCACTCCTATTGGTGTGCCTTTTTCATTTTTTCCAATGACGAATAAAAATACTTCTGGAGTAATTATGCCCGCACCTGGACAAAATAACGAAAGAGGCTATTTTCTTCAAAATGGAGGGTATTATTTTGCTCTTAGTGATTATTATGATTTGGCTATTTTAGGCGATTATTACACTAATGGAAGTTATGCACTTCGAACGGAAACCACATATGCTAAGAGATATAAATTTAGTGGAAACTTTCAAGTTAGATACGAAAATCAGGTGCTGGGTGAAAAAGGATTTCCTGGTTATGCCAGAACCAATCAATATAATATTCAGTGGTCGCACAGTCAAGATACAAAAGCTTCAGCAAATTCTAGGTTTTCATCTTCCGTAAATTTTGGGAGTAGTAAATACTTTCGTCAATCTATTAATTTAGTAAATGTTGGTTCAAATTTGAACAATACACTAAGTTCTTCTATAAGTTATTCTAAAACGGTTCCAATTGTACCATTAGTAAATTTTTCAGTAGCCGTAACACACAATCAAAATACCAATACTGAAATTGTAAATTTAACGCTACCTTCTTTTAATGCGAGTGTAGACAGAATTTTTCCATTTGCGAAACAAGATGGAATAAAGAAAGGAATTTTTCAGAATATTAATTTTCAATACGGATTAAGAGGAGATAATAAAATTTCTACAAAGGAAGAATTTCTGTTTAAATCGCAAATGTTTGATACTGCTTTAGCGGGAATTGGACATACCATTCCAATTTCTACAAATTTTAAAATTTTTAAATACTTTAGTGTTTCTGCTGGAACTTCATTTGTAGAAAACTGGGTATTTAATACGAATGAAAAAATATTTAATACCACTACAAATCAAGTAGATATAGTTCGTAAAAATGGTTTTGATTCGTATCGAACCTATAATTTTTCTACCAGTATTGGAACCACAATTTATGGAACCTATACATTTAAAGAAACAAATAAAATACAAGCTATAAGACATTTAATTCGCCCTAGTGTTTCTTATGGTTATACGCCAAGTTTTGGTCAGTACTACGACCAATACAAAGATAATTCAGGTAATTATATAAGTTATAGCCGATTTGAAAACACTTTATTTGGTGCACCTGGTTTAGGTGTTGCTAATTCAATAGGTATTGGTATTTCGAATACATTAGAAGCAAAAGTTTTAGATGCAGCGAGTAAAAAAGGAGAAACTAAAAAGATATCTTTATTAAATCAGTTTAACTTTTCAACAAGTTATAATTTAACTGCTGAAGAATTTAAGTTAGAACCTATTAGTTTTATTGGAGGAACAACCTTATTGGATAATAAATTAGGTGTAAATTTTGGCGCTCGATTTGACCCTTACGATTTAGACAGCAACAACCAAAGAATTAATGAATTTAGTATTAATAACGGAAATGGTTTAGCAAGAATGACCAGTTCAAACATTACCTTAAATTATACAGTAAGTAGTGCTCAATTTGGCGGAAAAAAAGAATCAAAACAAACGGTTCAAAATGGTGGTCGTAAAGACGATTTGTTTGGCGCAGCTGTTGATTTAAGTAATCAAGATGAAAGTTTGTTTAAAAAAGATGATGCAAAAAATCAGCAGTCAGAACTGTTTAATTACAAATTTCCATGGGATTTACAAATAGCCTATTCTTTAACATATAGTAATAATGCAAGTCAGCGTGAAATAACTACAAATTCTGTAATGGTATCTGGTAATATTGATATGGCGATAAAATGGAAAATGGGATTCTCATCAGGTTATGATTTTGCACAAAAAGGAATTTCATTTACGCAACTTCGATTTGAAAGAGATTTAGAAAGCTGGCGAATGAGTTTTAGCATTGTGCCAATTGGTGTCTATCAATCGTGGAATTTCTTTATCGGAATTAAATCTTCAATGTTAAGTGATATCAAATGGGATAAAAGAAATTTACCAGATCCGAGATTGAGATAAGTAAATTCAAGTAAAAAGTAAAAAATAGAAAGTAGAAAGTAGAAAAAATGAAAAAAATAATATTTACAGAAAAAGCTCCTGCACCTATTGGACCATATAATCAAGCTGTCTTAGTTGGAAATATGCTGTATACTT
>NZ_JBEIET010000035.1:0-17460 GCF_040382755.1 Flavobacterium sp. | reverse complement strand
TAAACTTTTAAACTCAAAATATGAAATTATCACACTTCCAGTTTAATTTGCCAGAAGAATTATTAGCCGAATTTCCTTCAGAAAACAGAGATGAATCTCGTTTAATGGTGATTCACAGAAAAACAGGTGAAATTGAACATAAGATGTTTAAAGATATTATTGACTATTTTGATGATGGCGATGTAATGGTGCTGAATAATTCTAAGGTTTTTCCTGCTCGTTTATATGGAAATAAAGAAAAAACAGGCGCAAGAATTGAAGTTTTCTTATTAAGAGAATTAAATGCAGAGCAACGTTTGTGGGATGTTTTAGTGGACCCAGCTCGTAAAATTAGAATTGGAAATAAATTATATTTTGGCGATGACGATTCATTAGTTGCCGAAGTTATTGACAATACAACTTCTCGCGGAAGAACACTTCGTTTTTTATATGACGGTTCTTATGAAGAATTTAGAGAAAAATTAATTGAATTAGGGGAAACACCTATACCAAAATATATTAATCGTGAAGTTACTCCAGAAGATGCGGAGCGTTACCAAACTATTTACGCTAAAGAAGAAGGTTCTGTAGCTGCACCAACCGCCGGTTTACATTTTTCAAAGCATTTAATGAAACGTTTGGAAATCAAAGGAATCAATTTTGCTGAAGTTACTCTACACGTAGGATTGGGTACTTTTAATCCAGTTGAAGTAGAAGATTTATCAAAACATAAAATGGATTCTGAAGAAATGGTAGTTACACAAGAAGCGTGTGATATTATCAACGGAGCCAGAACTAAGAAAAATAAAGTTTGTTGTATCGGAACTACTTCTATGCGTGCTATGGAAAGTACAGTTTCTTCAATGCGAACGTTAAATCCATATTCAGGTTGGACAAACAAATTTATATATCCACCCTACGATTTTAGTTTAGCGGATGCGATGGTTTCTAATTTTCATACTCCAAAATCAACGCTTTTAATGATGGTTTCTGCTTTTTGTGGACACGATTTAATGAAAAAAGCATACGAAATTGCCATAAAAGAAAAATACAATTTCTATTCTTATGGTGATGCGATGTTAATTTTATAATCAAATTAAATAATTGATTATCTGAACCTATTCAGTTTCTTAAAATATAAACCCAACATGTAGTTGGGTTTTTTTATATCTTATTTTTTTGTTACTTTTACGCTTTAAAACCTACTAAAAATGAACTTTCAAAATACTAAAGAATTCGCAATAAGCTTAGATGCTCAAGATGAATTAAAATCGTATAAAAACGAATTTTATTTCCCACAACATAACAATCAAAATGTAATTTATTTTACAGGAAACTCATTAGGATTACAACCAAAAATCACCAAAAAATATGTTGATGATATTATGGATGATTGGGCAAATATGGCTGTAGAAGGTCATTTTTATTCAGAAAAACCATGGTGGGATTATCATGAAAGATTTTGCGAACCATTATCAAAAATTGTTGGTGCGAAACCATCAGAAGTTGGTGTGATGAATACATTAACAGTCAATTTACATTTACTTTTAGTTTCTTTTTACCAACCAAAAGGCAAGAGAATTAAAATTTTATGCGAAGAAAAAGCATTTCCTTCAGATCAATATATGTTGCAAAGTCAGGTGAAATTTCACGGTTTTGATCCAGAGGAAGCAATTGTTGAAATCAAAAGAAGAGAAGGTGAATTAACAACCCGTCCAGAAGATATTTTAGCAAAAATTGAAGAATTAGGAGACGAGATAGCACTTGTATTTATTGGAGGAGTAAATTATTACACAGGTCAAGTTTTCGATATGAAAACCATCACAGCAGCCGGACATAAGGCAGGTGCACTTGTAGGTTGGGATTTGGCTCATGCTGCAGGAAATATTGAATTAAATTTACACGATTGGGATATCGATTTTGCCGCGTGGTGTAGTTATAAATATATGAATTCTGGACCAGGAAATGCTTCTGGATATTTTGTACACGAAAAACATCATACCAATAAAGATTTAGATCGATTTGCGGGCTGGTATGGACATAATAAATCCCGTAGATTTTTAATGGAACCAAATTTTGATGCCGTTGAAGGTGCAAATGGTTGGCAAGTTAGTAATTTACCAGTTTTATCTTTAGCACCCTATTTAGCAACTGTCGAAATGTTTGCAGAAGTAGGTATGGAAAAATTAATTGCAAAAAGAAATGTTATTACTTCTTATTTAGAATTTATTTTACATGAAATCGATAAGGAAATTCCACAAGCTAATTTCGAAGTTATCACACCTTCAAATCAATCTGAAAGAGGTTGTCAGCTGTCAGTATATTTACACGGACAAGGCAAAGAATTATTCACTTATTTAATGCAAAATGGAGTAATTACAGATTGGCGTGAGCCTAATGTTATTCGTTTAGCACCCGTCCCATTTTATACGTCTTTTGAAGATATTTATAATTTTGGACAAATTTTGAAAAAAGGAATATTAAAATAGAAATATTGATTTTTGGATAAACCGATTTTCGGATTTTCAGAAAAAATAGATTTACGATATGCATAATTATAAAGAATTAGAGATTTGGAAATTAGGAGTTAAGTTTTGTCCATAGATTTATTTAACAACAAATACATTTCCAAAAGAAGAAAAATTTGGTTTAGTAAGTCAATTAAATAGAGCCGTGGTTTCGGTTCCTTCAAATATTGCAGAAGGTTCTTCGAAATCATCGGATAAGCATTTCATAATTTATTTAGAAAACGCTTTAGGTTCTTGTTATGAAATAGAGACGCAGTTATTAGTTTCATCAGAATTAGGTTATATTTCATCAGATAATTTAATTTTGTTATCTGAAGAATTAACTCAAATTATTAAAATGATCATTAAATTTATAAAATATCTTCAGAATAAAATATAAAATAAAGTCCAAAATCCGAATATCTGAAAATCCAAAAATCCAAACATTTAAAATGAATAAACAACAAAAAATAGAAAATTTCGATCCGTCACAACCTGGCTTAGCAGATGCTACTGTTTTTGGATTGCCATTTACAGCCGAAGAATCTGAAATTATTATTATTCCTGTGCCTTGGGAAGTTACAGTGAGTTATGGAGCCGGTGCCTCTGAAGGTCCTGATGCTATTTTTGATGCTTCTTTTCAAGTTGATTTATTGCATCAAGATTTTCCAGAATTATGGAAACTTGGAATTTATATGGAAGATGCACCTCAAGATTGGGCAAAAAACTCTAAAAAATATAAAAACTTAGCACAACCTATTATTGAAGCTCTTGAAAATGGTGAAGATGTAGAAACGTTTCCTGCTTTAATGGAAGATTTGCATAAAGTCAATACAGCATGCAGAACGCTTCATTCCGAAGTGAAAGAAAAAGTGTTATTTTGGCAAAATAAAGGAAAAAAAGTAGCACTTTTAGGCGGAGATCACAGCACGCCACTTGGTTATTATGAAGCTTTAGCTACACAACATGACAGTTTTGGTATCTTGCATTTAGATGCTCATATGGATTTGCGAGTGGCTTATGAAGGATTCACTTATTCACATGCTTCAATAATGTATAATACGTTACAAATTCCTCAAGTATCAAAAATTGTACAAGTCGGAATTAGAGATTTTTGCGAGCAAGAAGTAAATATAGTCAGAGAAGCTAAAGGTAGAGTTATTGTTCATACAGATGCTGATATGAAAGCAAAAGCGTTTGAAGGACAAACTTGGAAACAACAATGTGAAGAAATTATCTCGCAGCTACCACAAAAGGTCACTATTTCTTTTGATATTGATGGAATGTACCCATGGTATTGTCCAAATACAGGAACGCCTGTTCCGGGTGGTTTTTCATTCGAACAAGCGACTTATTTATTTAACTTATTAGCTAATTCAGGTAAAGAAATAATTGGTTTTGATTTAGTGGAAGTTGCACCAGGAGAAAATGACGATTGGGATGGAAATGTAGGTGCAAGAATGTTATTTCATATGTGCGGAATTCTTGCTAAATCTCAAAAACTGAATGTTGGAAATCGAGTTCAGTTTTAACAATCAATCAAAAACGATTTTTTTTTTAAACTACATAAGTAGTATATAGTATATGTCAAATCAAACACCAAAAAAAATTGCAATAGTAGGTTCCGGATTAGTGGGAACTTTATTAGGAATTTATCTAAGAAAACGAGGTCATACCGTTCATGTGTACGACAGAAGTCCTGATATTCGAAAAATGAATTTTTCAGGACGTTCTATTAATCTTGTTTTGTCAGACAGAGGTGTAAAAGCGTTACGCGATGTTGGTTTGGATCAAGAAGTTTTAAGTATAGGTATTCCGGTTGAAAAACGTGCTATTCATACCGAAAAAGACACCGTAAATGAACAATTTTATGGCAAAGATGGCGAAGTGATTTATTCGCTTTCAAGAGGTCTGTTGAATAAAAAAATGGTCGATTTAGCTGAAAAAGCTGGAGTCGTTTTTTTCTTTGAAGAAAAAGTTTGGGATGTCGATTTGACAACAGCAACGATTTCTATAGGCGATTCTGAAAAAGGCGAGTGGACCACACATGATTATGATATTACTTTTGGTGCCGATGGTGCTTTTTCTCGAATTAGACATAAAATGCAACGTCAAAGTATGTTTAATTATTCGCAAGAATTTTTAAATATTGGCTATAAAGAATTAAATATTCCTGCCAACCCAGATGGCACGCATAAATTAGATAAAAAGTCCTTGCATATTTGGCCTCGAGGTAATTTTATGTTAATGGCTTTGGCTAATTTAGATGGAAGTTTTACTTGCACACTTTTTATGCCGCATGATGGAGAAAATTCATTCGAATCCATTAAAAGCAAGGAGCAATTGGTTGGTTTCTTTGCGAATCACTTTCCAGATACTAAAGAAGTAATTCCAAATTTAGTAGAAGATTTCTTTAAAAACCCAACAAGTTATTTAGTAACCATGAAGTGTTTTCCTTGGACATTTAGTGATAAAGTTGCGCTTATTGGCGATGCTTGTCATGCGATAGTGCCTTTTTATGGTCATGGAATGAATGCGGGCTTTGAAGATATTACCGTTTTAGAGGAAATGTTTGAAAAATATGGCGATGATTGGGCCAATTTATTAAACGATTACGAAAATTCTCGAAAACCAAATGCAGATGCAATTGCCGAACTTTCGTATAGAAACTTTATGGAAATGAGCTCAAAAACAGCAGATGCCAATTTCTTATTACAAAAGAAAATAGAAAAATGGTTTTCAGACAAACACCCTCAATTGTGGGTGCCATTATATTCTCGTGTTACGTTTAGTCACCAACCTTACTCAGAAGCGTTAGCTATTGGAGATAGACAAAATGAAATTATGCAAGAAGTATTGAAAATGGAAAACATTGACCAAATTTGGAACAGTCAAATTGTTGAACATAAGATTATTGATCTTCTAAAAAAGTAATTTTTTTAGTAAAATGAATAAATTAAGCTTCAAATAGTTTTTTTGAAACATAATATTGTTCTGAATTTATTAAAACAAAACGAAATCGGAAAAACTTTACAATCTCTTAACATAAGACGTGTTGTAATTATTTCATTTTTGTTGAATAATTGTTAAATAATCTGAAAAAATATTGAAAATTATCTTACTATATCTCTTTTTTGGTATGATTGTTGCATATTTTCAAAAAGTTAATGTAAATTTTATGAAATTAGTTTTTTTTTCAAATCTAATTCACATAAATTTGCGACTATCAAAAATAAAATTGAAATCAAATAATTAATCAATTCAAACTAAAAATTTTAAAAAAATGGGACAGGATTTAAACGTTTCTGTAGAGAACAAAGGAAACAAAGCAAGTACACTTTTTGCAGCTTTGACTATTGTAATTTGTATAACAATTGGTGCTTTATTATGGAAATTTGTAATGGGAGCGCCAGCAAACTTTATTAAAGGTGATCCAGCAGGACAACCTTTACCAGGAAACTATTTAGGTATGGTTTATAAAGGAGGTATGATTGTTCCTGTGTTAATGGGATTATTGTTAATGACTATTGTTTTCTCTGTAGAAAGATTTATCGTTTTGACTAAAGCAGCTGGAAAAGGAAATTTAGATAACTTCGTAAAAGATGTTTTGTCTCAAATTAAAACTGGAGATGTTCAAGGTGCTATTGCGGCTTGTGATGCTCAAGAAGGATCTGTTGCCAACGTTATCAAAGCTGGTTTATTAAAATCTGAGCAAGTTAAAAAAGACGGATTAGATGTAGATGCTGCTACAGAAAATATTACTAAAGAAGTAGAACAAGCTACATCATTAGAAATGCCAATGTTAGAAAAACATATGACTATTATTTCTACTTTAGTATCAATTGGTACCTTATTAGGTTTATTAGGAACGGTATCTGGTATGATTAAAGCATTCGCTGGATTAGCAGAAGGTACTCCAGACCAAGCAGAATTAGCAAATGGTATTTCTGAGGCGTTAATTAATACGGCTACAGGTATTGGTACTTCTACTTTAGCTGTTATTGCTTACAACTATTTTACTTCAAAAATTGATACTTTAACTTATTTTATTGACGAAGCTGGTTTCGCAATTTCTCAAGCTTACAAAAGAGCTAAAGGAAGCAACTAAGATTTCATAAAATATTATTAAGTTAAAATAAAGTAAAATGGCAAATATAAAAACATCTAAAAAAAGCACAAGAATAGACATGACGGCCATGTGTGACGTTGCGTTTTTGTTATTGTCCTTTTTTATCATGACAGCAACATCAAAAGTACCTGAGCCTAAGCCAGTAGATACACCTGCGTCAACCATAAAAGCTAAATTGCCAGAAAGAAATTTATTTACTATTACAGTTGGTGATAGTGCAGTATATATTGGAATGTCTGATAGAGAAACCAGAATTGCTGCTTTAGAAGCCATGTCGTTAAAATATGACATTGCTTTTACACCACAAGAAATAAATGAGTTTTCTTTATTAGATTCATTTGGTGTGCCTTTAGAGCAATTAAAGTCATTATTAGCTTTAAAAAACGCTGAAAGAAACAAACCAGGTACGCAATCGGGTATTCCATATAAAGGAGATATTTCTGAAAATGAATTGTCTTACTGGATTTATTATTCAAATGCAGCAGTTGTTATGGAACAACAAGCTAAAGGTGTAGAGAAAATCAAGGAAATTGAGGTAGCTATAAAAGGTAGTTCTAAAGAAAAATATCCAGTTGTTAAAAATGTTTTTGATATCCTTCAAAAGCAAAACATGAATGATTTTTATTTAGTAACTTCTCTAAGAGATGAAGATTTTTAATTAAAATAAAAAAATAACATGGCAGAATTAAATACCGGTGGCGGTGGCGGTAAAGGCGGTAAAGTAAGAAGTAAAAAATCGAATCCAGGTGTTGATTTAACAGCGATGGTTGATTTAGCTTTCTTGTTAATTACTTTCTTTATCCTAACAACCACATTATCTAAGCCACAATCTATGGATTTAGCTTTACCAGATAATACGAAACAGGATGATCCTAACCCACCAGAAACTCCAGCTTTCAGAACATTAACTGTTGTTTTAGGAAAAAATGATAAGTTAGTGTATTATATAGGACTTACAGATGCGCCTTACATGGAAGATGGAATTAATGGTAAACCTAAGTTAGAAAACTATGGTGGTAAAGGGATTAGGAAAGCACTAATTGCTCATAAAAAGTTTGTAATGGATCGTATTGAAGATCCTAAAAAACAAGGGATGACTGTTCTTATTAAAGCAAGTAAATCGGCAAACTATAAAAATTTAGTTGACATTCTAGATGAAATGGCAATAGTAAAACCGTTTTCTTATTCAATTGTTGATGTAACTCCAGGCGATTTAAAAATGCTTGAAGACAATAAAATTAAATAACATAACTTTAAATATATAAAAATGAGTGAAATTCAAAACATTAGCGAAGCTAGTTTACTTGACAATATATTCGAAGGACGTAATAAAAGTTATGGAGCATACGAATTAAGAACAAATAGTTCGAAGAGAACCGTTTTAGCATTAATTATATCTTCAATATTTTTTATAACCACAGTTTTTGCACTTTATCTTTCAATGAAAAGTAAAGACAAAGAAGAGGTTAAAATTACTAAGGTAGAACTTAAGAAAGTGAAAACTCCAATTAAAAAGGAGGAAAAGAAAATTTTAGAACAAAAAAAGGTGGAACCTATTAAAAAGGTGAAATCTGTGGTTGACATTGTAAAAAATGTTCCGCCGGTTGTTGTAAATAAGAAAACTGTTGAAAATGAAATTCCTCCAGTTGAACCAGATAAAAAATCAGGTTCAGAAACAGCTAAAGGGGATGCAAATGCAAGTCTTGAAAAAACTGGTGAATTAGCGCAAGAAGAACAAAAAGGAGATGATACAGATTACAATCAAATTTTTACTTCGGTTCAAGTTCAGGCATCACCTCCAGGGGGTATGAATGCTTTTAGAAAACAAATTGCAAGTTCATTCCGTTTACCAGATGTAGACGAAACTACTACTGGTACGGTTATTGCTAAATTTGTAGTTTGGGACGATGGATCAATTAGAGATATCCAAATTGTAAAAGAAAGTCCTGCTGGATTAGGTTTAGCAAAAGAGGCAACAAGAATCTTAAATAAATCGCCAAAATGGACACCAGGTATATATAATGGTAGAAGCGTAAAACAATACTATACATTACCTATTTCAATTCAGATTACAGCAAACGAATAATATGAATTGGTTAAATAATTTAAAACAGAAATCGCCCAAACAGCGATTTCTGTTTATTTTAGGACTTTTAATATTTTGCTTTTATTTAGTTTTGGCCTATTTGGTTACTTTTTGGGATAATTTTCCTTTAGAAGTAGCTATGACAAGAAGAAGAATATTTGGAGGCTTATTAGTTTTATACGCAAGTTTCAGATTTTACAGATTAATAAAAAAAGAAGAGGAATAAGATGAA
This sequence comes from Flavobacterium sp., assembly GCF_040382755.1. GTDB lineage: Bacteria > Bacteroidota > Bacteroidia > Flavobacteriales > Flavobacteriaceae > Flavobacterium. The sequence goes on along the minus strand of NZ_JBEIET010000035.1, from coordinate 8,527 downwards.
AAATATTTTTAAAATACTTTTGTTTTTAAATTTGGCAGTTGGTTTTGGACAGAACAATGACGCACCAAAAGAAGATGCAATATTGATTAAAGATAAAAAACCAACAATAGCTAAAGATTCTACACAGAATAATTATAATTTAATTTTCACATCTGTAGATAATATTGCTATTCCACCAGGTGGTATGAATGAGTTTAGAAAATATGTTGGACAATCCTTTAGATTACCTGAAGTTAATAAAACTACAATTGGTAAAGTTACTACAAAGTTTACTGTTTGCAACGATGGTTCAATTTGTGATATTCAAGTAATTAATGAAAGTCCTGCAGACTTAGGTTTAGGTGATGAAGTTAAAAGAATATTAAATAAATCGGGTAATTGGAAGCCAGCTCAAAAAAATGAAACAGCTGTGAGTTCTTATTATACATTGCCAATAGCTATTCAAATTACATCTTCGGATATTCCTCAACCGGCAGTTAAAGAAAATAACTCAACTTCAAAAAAAGACTAACACAATGAAAAAAATAATTTTCATATTTGCAGTTATAGTTTTAGTAATTTTCTCTTGTAAAAAATCTGAAAATAGTACTGAAGACGAATCTTATGTAAAAGGAAAAGCTGAAATTTATGTAGATGAATCTTTATTGCCAATTGTGGAAGATCAAGAAATGGTTTTTGAAAGTAAATATCAAAAAGCTGACATTACGCTTATTCCAAAATCAGATTCGGATATAGTAAATTTAGTATTACAACGTAAAATTGATATTGCCGTTCTTTCACACGAATTGACTAAATCGCAAGAAGACAAATTAAAAGCTATTGATGTAATTGGTAAAAATACACCTTTTTGTTCAGATGCTATTGCACTAGTGGTAAATCAAAAATCTTCAAAAACTGCAATTACAGTATCTGAAGTTTTTGATATATTGAAAGGCAAAAATTCGGAAGTTCAATTTGTGTTTGATAATCAAAATTCAAGTACATTAAGTTATTTAATGAATAAAGCGAATGTTAAATCATTGTCAAAAAATATAACGGCATTAAATAATAATTTAGAAGTTATTAAATTTGTTTCCGAAAACAGTAATTCAATAGGTTTCGTTGGAGTAAATTGGCTCCTGAATCCTTCAATTGAATTGGAAAATACAATAAAAAATGTTAAAGTTTTAGCTGTTGGCGAAAGCATACAAAAAGCAGTAAAACCTACTCAGTCATATATTGAAACAAAAGAATATCCATTTACACGAAAAATATATTTGTTAAATTATCAGGGTAGAACAGGTTTAGGCATGGGATTTGCTTCTTTTGTAAAAAGCGAGGTTGGTCAGCGTATCATTCTTAAATCAGGATTAGCACCAGTAAAAATACCAACCCGAGAAATAAGAATTGTAAAAAGTAATAAAAAGAAATAAAAAAGAAGAAATGAGAACAATTATTTTATCAAGTTTTGTCACTATTTTATCTGCAGTTGCAGTAAATGCTCAAGATATAGAGCAAGTTAAAAAAACTATCGATGCCGAAAAATTTTCAGAAGCTAGAAAATCATTAAAGTCAATGGTTGAAACAACGCCAGATAAAGGTAAAAATTACTTTTATCTTGGTCAAGTATATTTGGCGTTAGAAAAACAAGATTCGGCAAAAGTATATTTTGAAAAAGGTAAAGTAGCTAAAGATGCAGGACATTTAAATTTAATTGGTTTAGGACAATTAAATTTATTAGAAGGTAATTCTTCTGCAGCAGAAACTAATTTTGCTTCTGCATTAGCAATAGCAAAAAAGAAAAATACGGAAGAACAAATTTTCATTACACAAGCTTATTTAAAAGCAACTAACCCAGATGTTTCAAAAGCATTAGCAGCTGCAAAATTAGCTGTAGCAAGTGATCCAAAATCGGCATTAGCGCAAATTGCTTTGGGAGATGCTTTAGTAGCAAACAAAAATGTTAATGATGCATATGTAGCATACAGAACAGCTGGAGAATTAGATAAAACGTCATTAAGAGCACCTTTGCAATTGGCAATTATCACAAGAAATGCGCAAGCGTTTCCAGAAGCATTAAAAGCATTCAATGATATATTGGCAATTAATCCAAGTTACGGACCAGCTTTTCGTGAAAAAGCAGAAACTAATTTAGCTTGGGCGTATGCAAAAAAATCGCTTTTTGAAGAAAAAATTGCTGCTGCTTTAGAAGATTATAAAAAGTATATGAGTTTAACAGATGTTTCTACAGATGCTAAAATAAAATATGCTGATTTCTTAATCTTATCAAAAAAATGGAAAGAATTAGAAGCGGAAGCTTTGGCAATTCAAAAATTAGATAAAGTAAATCCAAAAGTATTTAAATATTTAGGATATGCTTATTCTGAAAACGGGAATCCAGATGGAGCTATTAAATCATTAACTGATTATATGACAAAAGTTGATGCTAAAAAAATTAATGGTAAAGATTATTTGTATTTAGCAAAAGCAAAATTAGCTACTTCAATGGACGATAAAGGTATTATTTCTAATCAAGCGAAATTTTCAGAAGCCATTTCAGATTTAACAAAAGCAGCAGAATTAAATCCAAATTTAAATACAGAATTTACTGAAATTGGTATTAAATTATATTCTGGAAAAGCCTATTTAGAAGCTGCAAAATTATTTGAATTAGCAGTTAAAAACACAAATTCAAAAAGTTACAGCCGCGATAATTTTTTATTAGGAAATTCAATTTTGTTCTATGCTGAAAGTAAAACAGCCGCTCAAAAAGCAACATTAACTGCGGAATTTGTAAAAGCTAATAACGCATATGCAGAAGCAATTAGAATTTCTCCAAACACACAAGATGTTTATTTTTACAAAGGACAATTAAACAGAGTAATTGGAACTCCAGAAGCAAATGCACAAGCTGTTTTAGATTATGAAGGATATGTGAAAACAGTAACTGCAAAAGGAGAAACAGAAATGGCTAAAGCAGCAGTTAAAGAAAATTTATTTGAAACCTATTCATTTATTGGAGCAAATTACGCCACTACAGATAAAGCTAAAGCGATAGAAAATTTCAAAAAAGCTGCCGAAATTAATCCAAACGATGTTTTCGTAAAAGAATCTTTACAAGCATTAAATAAATAAAAAACACAATTAAAATTATTAAAACCGATAGCGAAAGTTATCGGTTTTTTTATGCACTATTTTCAACTCATAAACTTTTACCTTTTACCCTTTACCTTTTACCCTAAATAAATTACCTTTGCACTCAATAAATAATTTATGCTTAACAAAGACACTCAAATATTAGTAGACAAAGGCGAAATGCTTCCTTTAATGGAAGAGTTTTATACCATACAAGGCGAAGGGTTTCATACCGGAACTGCAGCCTACTTTATTCGTTTGGGCGGTTGTGATGTGGGATGTCATTGGTGTGATGTTAAAGAAAGTTGGAATGCAGATTTACATCCTCCAACAGCTGTAGAAAAAATAGTTTCGAATGCAAAATCTTATGCAGAAACCATTGTAATTACTGGAGGTGAACCCCTAACTTGGGATATGAATCCAATAACATCACAATTAAAAAACGCAGGATTAAATGTTCATATTGAAACTTCTGGAGCTTACGAGGTAACAGGAACTTGGGATTGGTTTTGTTTGTCGCCTAAAAAAAATAAACTACCTGTAGGATCTGCTTACGCAATTGCAAACGAGTTAAAAGTGATTATTCATAACAAACACGATTTTATTTTTGCTGAAGAACAAGCAGAAAAAACAAATAAAAATGCCATTTTATTTTTACAACCCGAATGGAGCAAAAAAGAAGAAATGACACCGTTAATTGTAGAGTATGTTATGAACAACCCAAAATGGCGAGTGTCTTTACAAACTCATAAATATTTGAATATACCGTAATAAATTCCAATATTAAAAATTCCAAATCCCAAAATTGAAACTTAAATTATTTACAATTTTTCAACACGGATTAAACAGATTTTTAAAATTTATTTGATCTGTGTTACAAAAAATAGATTTTGTGTTTTTTGGGATTTTAAATATTGGAATTTGGAATTTAATTTTTGGAATTTAAATTGAAAGTTTTGCCAAATAATCAAAATGTTCACCTTCTAAAAGTAATTCGCATTTTAAACCATTTGCAATTGCTGCATTTTGAAGTGTGTTGTAATCCAAATACAACCAAGGAAAAGTGTCTTCTGTTTCGCCTTTATATTGCACCGTAAAAGTCAATTCGCCATAATATCCTTCAGCTGGAATACTATAAGCACCATCCTCATCTTGATCGTACATATAAATTAGATCTGAAGAATCTATTAAAATTTGTCCGTCTTTATTTAATAACGATTTTAATTTCTGTAAATACTTCGCCGTTTCATTCAAGGTGCCGAAAATCCCAGATCCATTCATCAAAAGAAGAATCGTATCGAATTTATTTTTTACATCTAAATCTAAAATATTGGCAACTTTCACATTTTCTATGCCACGAAGTTGACATGCTCTCACAGCATTTTCAGAAATGTCAATGGCAGTAACATCTAAATTCCTTTCGTTTTGTAATGCTAAAGTATGACTTCCAGCACCACATCCTACATCTAAAACGCTACCTTTTGCTAATTGTAATGCTTTTTGTTCCAATTTTGGCATTTCATTATAGGTTCTAAACAAATAAGAAACAGGCATTTCATCTGCTTCAGAAATTGAAGTTTCAGTGATTAAATCTTCTGGTGAATTATTCGTTTGGTAATCTAATATGGCTTTTCCAAAAAGGTCTTTCATCGTTATATTTCAAAATTCAACATTCGTTATTCTTAAATCTATATTCAAAATCGTAACTTTGTAGTTCATTCAGACAAATTAATAATGAAGCCATCGTTAAACGAAATTCAAAAGTTAGCCAAAGATACACATATTGAAACTAAAAAATATTTCGATAAGTTAAAAAAACGGGTACCAAAAAATTTAGATTATGTAATGCAAGATTTACACGATGCCGAATTTAAAAAAACCGCCTGTCTCGATTGTGCGAATTGTTGTAAAACTACTGGGCCATTATTTACAGATGCTGATGTGGAACGCATTGCAAAACATTTTAAGCAAAAGCCACAACAATTTATCAGTCAGTTTTTACGAGTAGACGAAGACAATGATTATGTATTGAAATCAGTGCCGTGTACGTTTTTAGAATCGGACAATAAATGTTTTATTTACGATGTTCGCCCAAAAGCGTGTAGAGAATTTCCGCATACCGATAGAAAAAAGTTCAATCAAATTACGGATTTAACTTTACTAAACGTAGCGATTTGTCCAGCAGCGTTTAATATTGTTGAGAAAATGAAAGTGAAAATGCCTTTATAAATTAATTGTAAATCAAATAGTGTTTTCTCATTTCTTTAAAAGCATTCAAATCAACTTCCCAACTTTTTCTAATGTCCTTTTCAGAAACGCCTTCAATTATTTGCTCTTGAAGTTTTTTAGTTCCAGCCAATTTGGTAAAAAAATCATTAAAAAAGACAGTTTTATCAGAAGTATTGGCATATGTTTTTATTAGCCATTTCAACTCTAAACGACTCACTTTTTTGATTTTAGACAAATCTTCTCCATAACATAAAATGTCTTTATGCATCGGTTCTTTTGCACCAAAATTCGGAATAGGAGTAAATGAAAAATCTGTTTTAAGTAAAAATGGCGAGCCATATATTTGAAATTGTTTTTCCGTACCTCTTCCCACACTAACATTAGTGCCTTCAAAAAAGCACAAACTCGCATATAAATTTATAGATTGATCATTTGGTAAATTTGGCGAGGGTTTTACGGGTAAACTATACGGCATATCTCTTTTGTAATTGGTACAAGGAATTACGGTTAAATTACACGTCACACCATTTGCTAACCATTTTTCTCCATTAATCATTTTTGCATATTCACCAATAGTCATCCCGTGTAATACCGGAATGGTATGCATTCCTACAAAGCTTTTGTGTTCCATTTCTAAAACAGGTCCATCTACTATAGTGCCATTTGGGTTAGGTCTGTCAAAGACCAATAGAGCAATATTATTTTCAGCACAAGCTTCCATAACATAATGCAGCGTTGAAATATAAGTGTAAAATCTTGCTCCTACATCTTGAATGTCAAAAATCATAATTTCAATATCTGCTAATTGCTCGGGTTTAGGCTTTTTATTATTTCCATATAACGAAATAATAGGTAAATTGGTTTTGATGTCTTTCCCGTCTTTAATTACTTCCCCAGCATCAGCAGTTCCTCTAAATCCGTGTTCTGGAGCGTAGATTTTTTGTAAATCAACTTTATTCTCTAAAAGAAAATCAACCAAGTGTTTTTTGTTTTCAACAATTCCAGTCGGATTCGTAACAATTCCAATTTTTTTATTCGCCAATAATGGTAAATATGCAGTATAGTTTTCGGCACCTGTTTTTAGGGCTAAGTTTTTGAATTTTTGGCTTGTTGTTTCAGTTACTATTGTTTTCGACTTTTGACTTTCAACTTTCGACTTTTTCACAGATGAACATCCAAAAGAAAATAATAGTATTAAAATAAATAAAAACGTATTTTTGAACTCAAATTTCATAAGTATATATTTTGAATTTAGAATATTTTATTGCGAAACGACTTATTGTTTCAAAAAGTTATAAAAGTAGTGTTTCTTCACCAATTATAAAAATTGCTATTTGGGCTATTGCTTTAAGTATTTTTATGATGGTACTCTCAGTTGCAACAGGTATTGGTTTACAGCAAAAAATCCGTGAAAAAATCGCGGCGTTTAACGGGCATATCATCGTTTCAAATTTTGATGACAACCAATCTCAAGTAACTGCAGAACCCTTCGATTCTAAAATATTACCCATTTCTCAATTAAGAAAAAATAAATACATTACTCACGTGCAGCCCATAATTACAAAAGGTGCATTAATTAGAACTAAAACGGATGTTGAAGGTGTCGTTTTTAAAGGAGTAGACAACACTTATCAGTGGAATAATTTGGAAGATTTTTTAGTCGAAGGAAAAATCCCTACTTATAAAGAAGACGATATCAATCAAGTATTGATTTCTCAATTTTTAGCCAACCGATTAAAATTAAAAGTTGGAAATTCGTTTACTACCTTTTTTATGAAAACACAAGGTAAATTACCAAGTGTTCGAAAGTTTACCATTTCTGGAATTTATAACTCTGGTTTTCAAGAATTCGATTCATCCTATATAATAGGTAATATACAACATTTACAACGCATCAATAAATGGAAACCATCTCAATTTGGAGCCTATGAAATTTTTATTGACGATTTTTCAAAATTAGACGAACGCGCCCAAGAAATATACAAAACCATACCGCCAACATTTAACAGTGTATCCATTTCCGAAAAATATTTCAGTATTTTCGAATGGCTAAAGCTTTTCGATTTCAATATTTTAGTCATTTTAATAATAATGATTGCCGTTGCAACCATAAATATGGTGGTGGCACTTTTGGTTTTAATTCTCGAACGTACCCAACTAATTGGAATGTTAAAAGCACTTGGCGCTAACAATTGGTCCATTCGAAAAATATTTTTATACAACGCAGCCCACTTAATTTCAAGAGGCTTGCTTTGGGGAAATGGAACTGCAATTATATTATTGTTTATCCAAAAGAAGTTTGAAATCATCACGCTTAATCCGGAAAGTTACTATGTTTCATCGGCTCCGGTTGATATTAATTTTCTGTATATCGCACTTTTAAATGCAGGAACTATTCTAATTTGCGTCTTGATTTTATTAATTCCATCTTACCTAATTACAAAAATATCTCCAATTAAAGCGTTGAAGTTTTTTTAGCAGCTCTTTCCGGCTCTTTGCTATATCTTTTTGCCTAGTGGTCTTTGATAATAAGTCCACTATACAAAAAGGATGCCGCTACGATCCGGGCTAGGGCTTTGTTTTTTCAGTTGAATTTCCTCATTCAACTTTTTTATCAAGAATTCTTGCTATGTAACTTATTGTGCTTTGCCAGAAGGCCTCGGAACTTGGTGATGACATCAAAGAAAGGAGCCTTGTCTCCATTTATAAATATGGTAGGTGTGGTGACCTGAGAAGGGATGTAAATGTTCTTGTTTGCACCTGGCGGCGGCATGGCTTTCGTCAAGCGGGCGATTTTCACACCCAATTCTTGGGTAGTCGTGTTGTCCAGTACCTCCAGATACACAGCATGAAGCGCCGTGGTAAGTTCCAGTCCCTCCCATTTGTCATAAATGGTCGCATCAACCCCCAGCAGATTGTACAGCAACATACTCATTGCTGGCGTAATGGAAACAGATCGTCTTTTAAGTTGGGAATCCTCGTCCACAAAAGAGATTGTTGTCTCCCCGCCCACACCGGATGATGTTTCCACATGCAAGTCCACCACGCCTTGGGCCTCTCTTTTGATCTTGTCTTGGTCTTCTTTCTTTAGTGTCAAGAGTGTGTTGAATTCGGGAAAATGAGGTGCCGTGGGTTTATTGTCCAGGTTGAGTTCATGAAGCACGGCATAGGCCAACGCCTTCTG
>NZ_JBEIET010000034.1:0-17660 GCF_040382755.1 Flavobacterium sp. | reverse complement strand
CCCAAGCAAAAGCAGGGTTTTTTTCGGCAGTTGCAGATAATAAAGCAGCCATTAAATACACATCAGTAATGTGATATTTTTCAATTAATTGCTCTATCTGATTGTAATCTAACGCATTTATAACTTCAAAAATGCCGTTATTTACTACGTCATTTTCTAATTTTCTAATATCGGAAGCAATTACGTTTTCTACACCATAGGTAGCACGTAATTTAGAAGTAAGTTCGGTGCCTATTTGACCACAAGCGCCAATGATTAATATTTTGGTTTGCATAGTTAGTAGTTTTGTCTTACAAATATAAAATATTGGCAATAATAACCCGTTATTTTGTCAGTTTTTTTCGAATTTCGTAAAAACCACCTATTCAGATTATTAATTATTTATTTCACGTAATTTTAAAAAAAATCGTATAAACATTTGTAAATTTGCGACTCATAATTGTAAAAAATGAATTTTTTTAAACTTCTTATAGTATCCGTTTTTAGCAGTCTTTTGTTTTTCTCTTGTAAACAAAATGACGAGCAAGTACTACTTGTGGAAAAAATGGAGAAAAAAAACCGAGAATCTTTTGAACAAATTAATAAAGCTTGGCAGTTGAATATTCCTATAACCAGTACAGAAGTACGAGACGTTTTAAATCAATGGCAAGATTGGAAAAATTTTGAAGAAGAACTTCAACAAAAACCAAAATCATCCATTAGCGCATTTAAACACAAAGTTTTAAATTTAGTTGCAAAATCTTCTGCTTTACATACAAATGTACCTGCAAATTTTAATATCCCTCAAGTACGAAGCAGAATTGTGGCGTTACAAACTAAAATTTTAGCATTAGATACCTATTTTTCTTTAGATGTTGTGCCACACGAAAAAGTGCAAAATTTAATTACTGCTATAAATAAAGAATTAAATGCTTTTTATATGCAGTGCGAAGAAATTGTTATTAAAAATAGAATTCCAACTGAAATTGGCGAGCCAAAAATCATAAGTATTAGCGATACCACAAGAAATGCTAAGGTTGTTAATTTTGACGAATTAGAACAAAAAGAAATTTCAAAAAAGAAGTAATTTTTAGGGGTAAGGTTAAAGGTAAAGGGAAAAAGGACTTCTATTATTTACAAAATACATACTATAAATTGAGCAAATCAGCAATCATTCAAAAATATCAGCAACATCCAAAAATCGGACAAATTGCTGAATTTTTTGCGTCCAGAAAAAAAATAAATGCTACCGGTTTGGTCGGTTCTTCACTTTCATTTGTGATTGATGCTCTGTTTAAAAAATCGGAACTTCCTTTTTTATTATTGTTTAATGATAAAGAAGAAGCAGCTTATTATTTGAATGATTTAGAAGCGTTAATTAACAACCAAGACGTGTTGTTTTATCCAGGTTCTTATCGTCGTCCTTACCAAATTGAAGAAACTGATAACGCGAACGTTTTATTACGTGCTGAGGTTTTAAATAGAATTAATTCTCGAAAAAAACCTGCCATAATTGTTTCTTACACAGATGCCATTTTTGAAAAAGTAGTTACGAGAAAAGAATTAGATAAAAACACCTTAAAGGTTAGTGTTAACGATAAATTGTCTATCGATTTTATTAACGAAACGCTTTTTGAATATCATTTTAAACGTGTCGATTTTGTTTCGGAACCTGGTGAATTTTCTGTTCGAGGTGGAATTATAGATGTATTTTCTTTCTCTAATGACGTGCCGTACCGAATCGAGTTTTTTGGAGATGAAATTGACAGCATTCGAACCTTTGACATTGAAACGCAATTGTCAAAAGAAAAAGTTACTAAAATTGCCATTATACCAAATGTTGAAAATAAAATATTACAAGAAAATCGTGAAAATTTCTTAGATTATATTTCCGAAAAAACCGTTATAGTCCTTCAAAATACCGATTTATTAGGTGGAAAATTAGACCGATTATTCGAAAAAGCAAAAGAAGCCTATTCGAAACTAACACTAACGATTCATCACGCCAAACCGGAAGAATTATTCGTAAATCAGGAAACATTTTTAAAACGCGCCTTAGATTTTTCGATAATCGAATTAGATAAAAACCCAGTTTTTAAATCCGAAAAAATCGTCGAATTTTATACGCAGCCACAGCCATCATTTAACAAACAATTCGATTTGTTGATGAATAATTTAAACGATAATTTTCATAACGGAATTAAAAATTATTTATTTTCATCAAACGAAAATCAAGCCAAAAGATTCAAAGAAATTTTTAAAGATATAGATGAAGATGCGGCCATTGATGTAAAAGATAAATATGAAAATATTGTTTTTCCGTTATTTTCTGGTTTTATCGATTCGGAGTTGCAAATTGCCTGTTACACAGACCATCAAATTTTCGAAAGGTATCATAAATTTTCTATCAAGAATAATGCGTCTAAAAAACAAACAGTAACTCTAAAAGAGCTAACTGCCTTATCTATTGGTGATTATGTTACCCACATCGATCACGGAATTGGAAAATTTGGAGGCTTACAAAAAATTCAAGTAGAAGGTAAAACCCAAGAAGCTATTAAATTGGTGTATGCCGATAATGATATTGTGTATGTAAGTATTCATTCGCTTCATAAAATTTCAAAATACACCGGAAAAGAAGGTACTGCGCCAAAAATTTATAAATTAGGAAGTGGCGTTTGGAAAGCATTAAAACAAAAAACAAAAGCACGAGTTAAACACATTGCGTTTAATTTAATTCAGTTGTATGCCAAACGTCGTTTGGATAAAGGATATGCTTTCGGACCCGACTCATATATGCAAAAAGAATTAGAAAGTTCTTTTATTTACGAAGATACGCCCGACCAAATTACGGCTACTCACGACGTAAAAATGGATATGGAAAACGATCGTCCAATGGATAGATTGGTTTGTGGTGATGTGGGCTTCGGAAAAACAGAAGTGGCGATTCGTGCGGCTTTTAAAGCCGTTGATAATGGAAAGCAAGTCGCTATTTTGGTTCCAACAACTATTTTGGCGTATCAACATTACCGAACATTTACAGATAGATTAAAAGATATGCCTGTATCCGTTAGCTATTTGAACCGATTTAGAACTGCCAAACAAAAAGCGGAAACGTTAAAAGGTTTGGAAGAAGGAAAAATAGATATCGTAATTGGAACACATCAATTGGTAAATAAAAATGTGAAATTCCGCGATTTAGGCTTACTTATTGTCGATGAAGAACAAAAATTTGGTGTCAATGTAAAGGATAAATTAAAAACGATTGCAGCAAATATCGACACGCTTACTTTAACCGCCACACCCATCCCAAGAACCTTACAGTTTTCATTAATGGCAGCTCGTGATTTATCAGTAATTACTACGCCTCCGCCAAATCGATATCCAATTGAAACCAACGTTATTCGCTTTAGCGAAGAAACCATTCGTGATGCTATTTCTTATGAAATTGAACGTGGCGGACAAGTGTTTTTTATCAATAATCGTATCGAAAACATCAAAGAAGTTGCTGGGATGATTCAGCGATTGGTTCCTAATGCAAAAGTAGGAATTGGTCACGGACAAATGGATGGCAAAAAACTGGAAGAATTAATGCTCGCTTTTATAGAAGGTGAATTTGATGTTTTGGTGGCAACAACTATTATCGAAAGTGGCTTAGACGTACCCAATGCAAACACGATTTTTATTAATAATGCCAATAATTTTGGACTTTCAGATTTGCATCAAATGCGAGGCAGAGTAGGGCGTAGCAATAAAAAAGCATTTTGTTATTTTATTACACCACCCGAATCTGTTATGACAGATGATGCCAGAAAACGAATCAATGCCTTAGTGCAGTTTTCAGATTTGGGTAGCGGGTTTAATATTGCGATGAAAGATTTAGAAATTCGTGGCGCTGGCGATTTGTTAGGTGGCGAACAAAGCGGTTTTATTAATGAAATTGGTTTTGACACGTATCAAAAAATTATGAATGAAGCTATTGACGAGCTAAAAGAAAATGAGTTTGCCAATTTATACGAAGAAGAAAACGATATTGAAACCAAAGAATTTGTAAAAGAATTTCAAATTGATACCGATTTTGAATTGCTTTTTCCAGACGAATACATCAATAATATTTCGGAGCGATTGAGTTTGTATAACGAATTAGGTTCTGTGAAAAATATTGCAGAATTAGAAGCGTACGAAAAACGTTTAATTGACCGATTTGGTGCTTTACCTAAAGAAGCGGTTTCTCTATTAAACAGTGTTCGAATCAAATGGAAAGCCAAACAGATTGGTTTAGAGCGCTTAATTTTAAAACAAAATAAAATGGTTGGGTATTTTATTGGCGATCAGCAATCTAATTTTTACCAAAGTAATCGTTTTATGAATGTAATGAAATTTGCACAACAAAACGGAAATTTATGTAAAGTAAAAGAAAAAGAAACCAAAAACGGATTACGACTTTTAATCACTTTTGAAAACGTAAAAAGCATTCATAAAGCTTTAGAATTAATTGAAATGATATAATCTTAAAAAAGTAATGTTCATTTTTCAAAAAAAAAACTTATTTTTACACGTTTGCATACTAAATAACCAAAATTAAAGTTATTTATAAAAATCACAATACATTGAAAAAGATACAACTAAAATATGTGTTCACTTTTGGTATACTTGCCTTAATTTTGGCTTGTTCTACCAAAAAAGACAACTATATAAACAGAAAATGGCATTCAACAAATACAAAATATAATGTATTATATAATGGAAATTTAGCGTTAGAAAAAGGAATTACAGATGTAAAAGCGACCTATTCCGATGACTTTTGGAATGTACTTCCTTTGGAAAGAATGCAAATAACCCCTGCAGAACAAAAAGAAGGCGCAGCAACCAAAAACGCAAATTTTGAACGTGCCGAAACAAAGGCTACAAAAGCCATTCAAATCCATTCGATGAATATTGGTGGGTATGAAAAAAACAATCAAATTGACGAATCGTATTTAATGTTAGGAAAATCCAGGTATTACGAAAACCGCTATTTACCTGCTATGGAAGCATTTAATTATATTTTATATAAGTATCCAACAAGTAATAACGTGTACCAAGCACAAGTGTGGCGTGAAAAAGTAAATCTAAAGTTAGAAAACGAACAATTAGCTATAAAAAACCTAAATAGAACGTTAAAAGGACAAAAAGTTACGGGTCAGGATTTGGCAGACATTCATTCGGTTTTAGCCCAAGCGTATATTAAAAAAAATGTTTTAGATAGTGCGATTGTATCTGTAAAAATTTCCAAAAAAGAAACCAAATTAAAAGAAGAAAAAGCGCGATATACATTTATTTTAGGACAATTATATGAAAAAATGCACTATTCAGATAGTGCTTATGTGGCGTTTCAAGAAGTGATTGATATGAAACGTAAATCGCCGCGTAGTTATACTATTTATTCGCATTTGAAACAAGCAAATCAGTTTGATTTTCAATCAGGCGACACAATAGCTTTTCATAAAAATCTTGACAAATTATTGGAAAACATTGAAAACAAAAGTTTTAGAGATGTTATTCATCATCAAAGAGCGGTTTTTTACGATAAAAAAGGTAAAGACAAATTAGCTATTTTAAACTATAATAAATCTATAAAAAATAGTGTTTCAGATAAATATTTAGCTTCTTTAAACTACAGAAATATTTCTGAGATATATTACAGAAATCGAAATTTCCATTTCGTAAAAAAATATTTAGATTCTACTTTGGTGCAGTTGCCAGAAAAACATATCGAAGTGAAACCAACCAAAAAAAGGTTAGAAATTATTACAGATGTTGTAAAATACCAAGATATTATTAGCTATTCGGATAGTATTATTAGTGTTTCAAAAATGTCTGCTTCTGAAAAAATAAAATTTTATCAAAATCACATTGCAAAGTTAAAAATATCAGATTCTATTGCGGCTAAAAAAGCAGCAGATAATTTAGCGTTATCCAAACAAAATCAAAAAGCAGATATGTTTTCTGGAGACAATTTTAGTGATAACCTAAACCCAAAAGATAAAAATTCAGCCGGCGGAATTTCGATGGCTAAAAATCCCGTTTTAGAACAACCATTAACAAAACAACCTGTAAGTTCATCGGGTATGCAAAGCAATTTTTATTTTTACAATGCTGTAACGGTTGCGCAAGGTAAAATTAATTTCAAGAAAAAATGGGGCGAAATTAAATATGGCGACAATTGGAAAACGATAGCCGTATCAAATCAAAACCAAACGGAAAACGCTTCTGAAGAGGAAACAGAAGAAGAAACAGTTGATAAAATAGATGAAGTAGGTGCTGAACCAAAATATAAAACGGCCTTTTACATTGATAAGTTGCCTAAAGATTCGAAAATACTTGATAGTTTAAATGTTGAAGCAAATTACGCTCGTTTTCAATTGGGTTCTATTTTTAAAGAAAAACTTAAAGAAAATAAGTTAGCCATAACTTCTTTTGATGATATTTTAGTAAATACACCAGAAAATAAATTGATTTTACCAACCTATTATAATTTATACCAATTATATAGTGCTGAAAAAAATGAAAAAGCACTCGTTTTCAAACAAAAAATCGTTTCAGAATATCCAGAAAGCCGATATGCTTCAGCTTTTAATAACACTACAATAAATGCCGACATTACAGCGGATTCCGAATTTAATATGTTGTATACGAAAGTTGAAAAAGGATTGTTTAGAGAAGCAAATTTAGAAATAGATGCTTTGCTAAAAAAATACGACGGTGATGAATTAAATGCTAAATTCGATGTTTTGAAAGCAAAAATTACGGCAAGATTATTCGGACTTTCAGCATATAAAGAGGCATTACAAAAAATTGTAGAAAACTATCCAAAAGCCGCTGAAACCAAAAAAATAGAGTCAATTTTAAATACAGATATTCCTGTTTTGGAATCTTTAAAATTTGGAGAAAAACCGAAAACATATAATTTGGTTTTTATCACCAATTATCCAAACGAAGTTTCGCATAAAAATTTAATTGAAAAGCTAAATAAATATGCCAAAGAATCTGGTGATAGCAAAGTAAAAGTGTCAAATGACATTTATAATGTAGATAAGAATATGATAGTTTTACACGGTATAATTAATAAAACAACTGCAGAATCCGTGGCTAATTATCTAAAAGAACATAAGGATTTCAAACTAAAAGATACGCCAATTATTATCTCGAATGAAGATTATAAAGTAGTTCAGGTAAGAAAAAATATTGAAGAATATTTGGCTAAAATCAAATAACTGAAAAATTAGATTACGATTTATTAGTAAAAACGTATAGAATTTAGACCAACCACCATTTTTAGAAATAGGGTTTCTACTGACCTAACATAAGTAATGCAAAACAACAAAAACAAACCTTTGAATAAATGGATTCAATTTATTACAATGCCTTCTCAAATGGGAGTTATTATTTTTATAGGTGTTTATGTTGGTTTGAAATTAGATGAATTTTATAAAAATGAAAACTTGTTTACTGTAATATTTTCTTTAATTAGTGTTTTTATTGCTCTTTACGTAGTAATAAAAAACTTAAATAATCTGAATAAAAATGATTAAAATTTTTTTAAAATCAATCTTTCAAATACTAATATTGACTTTTTTTTTAACAATTACACAGTTTTTAATATTTAGAAATTCAGTGTATGGTTTAACAAATCCTTTTGTAATTAAATCTTATATGTTTTTAGTAGTTTTAAACATAATTTCGTTTTTATTACTTTTAATTGTTAAAATAAAAAAGCCAGATTATGTTGGATATACTTTTTTAGGATTAGTATTAATAAAAATGATAGTATCTTTTACTTTTTTGTTTCCAACAATAAATTCAGAAATTGCAAATAAACAAAACATTATATTAATGTTTTTTGCTTTATATTTTATATATCTTATGTTTGAAACAATAATATCAGTAAAATTAATTAATTCGGAAAAATAAAATATTTAAATTCTTATTTAAAAAATCAACAATTTAATTTTCTTTTTTTAATAAATAATGTACCTTTGCAAAAAATTTTATACAACGATTTATTAAATATTAAGTAGAAATGAATTTTACAAAGAAAATTTTATTAAAATTAATTTTATTTACTTTTTTTACAAATACTGTTTTCTCAAATAATGAAAGCAATAAAGTTGTAGAAGAATTTAATGCTACTGATATGATAAACGATCACATTGGTGATTCACATGACTTTCATATCGCTGATTGGAATTCCCACCCAATTTCGTTGTCTTTACCAATAATTTTATGGTCTAATAATGGTTTAGTATTTTTTTCTTCAAAAAACTTTCATCACGATAATTCAGGTGAGCATGCTTATGAAATCAACGGTGAATCATTTGTGAAATTTAATGAAGTAATCTATTATAAAGAAGGTTTTGAAAAATTAACTGAAGACCAAAAAAGCGGTTTAAATAACGGCTTTAATTTTGATGCTCGACCTTTGGATTTTTCTGTAACAAAAAACGTTTTTTCATTGTTTTTTTCTATTTTGGTCCTTTTGATTTTGTTCTATTTTGCATCTAAATCTTACAATAAAGAAATTGCTGCGCCAAAAGGTATTGCTTCATTTTTAGAGCCAATTGTGCTTTTTATTAGAGATGATATAGCAATTCCTAACATTGGGGAGAAAAAAGCAAATAAATTTTTACCTTATTTGCTTACTTTGTTTTTCTTTATTTGGATAAATAATTTAATTGGTTTGATTCCATTCTTTCCATTTAGTTCAAACTTAACAGGAAATATTTATTTTACTTTTGTTCTTGCATTTTTAACATTTATTATAACAACTGTAAATGCCAATAAAGATTACTGGAAACATATTTTTATGCCACCAGTTCCAAAATTATTGTATCCTATTATGTGGCCTGTTGAAATTCTCGGAATATTCACAAAACCCTTTGCCTTGATGATTCGTTTGTTTGCAAATATCTCTGCGGGACACATTATTATTTTAAGTTTGATTTCATTGATTTATATATTTAAGTCTATTGCTATTGCACCTGTATCTGCAGCATTTGTTTTAT
Organism: Flavobacterium sp.; assembly: GCF_040382755.1. Taxonomy (GTDB): domain Bacteria; phylum Bacteroidota; class Bacteroidia; order Flavobacteriales; family Flavobacteriaceae; genus Flavobacterium. The sequence continues at coordinate 8,637 of NZ_JBEIET010000034.1, read as the reverse complement.
TTATGAGTGTTTTGGAGATGTTAGTTGCAATTTTGCAAGCTTATGTATTTACTCTTTTAACCGCATTATTTATTGGTAATGCAGTAGAAGAACATGATCATCATTAATTTGAGTTTTATTAATTATTAACTATATAAATTTAACACTATGGTATTAGCAGGAATTGGAGCTGGTTTAGCGGTAATCGGAGCTGGATTAGGAATTGGAAAAGTTGGTGGATCAGCAATGGACGCTATGGCAAGACAACCAGAAATGGCTGGAAAAATCCAAACTGCAATGATTATTGCTGCAGCACTTGTAGAAGGTGTTGCGTTATTCGCAGTTGTTGTTGCATTGATTGCAAAGTAAAAAAACTTAACACTTCTTTATCACGGTTGGTGAGAAAGAAGTGTTTTTTAAGATTAATTTTAAAACTACATATATATGAATTTTACAGCACCTGAAAGTTTAATATTCTGGACAACCTTGATATTTATTTTATTTTTCTTATTAATGAGAAAAATGGCTTGGAAACCAATTTTATCTGCTGTTAAAGACAGAGAAAACAGTATTAAAGATGCTTTATTATCTGCAGAAAATGCAAAAAAAGAAATGATGGCTTTAAAATCTGATAACCAAAAATTATTAGATGAGGCTCGTGCTGAAAGAGATACAATGATTAAAGAAGCAACTGCTATCAAAGAAAAAATGATTGCTGATGCTAAATCTGAGGCGCAAACTCAAGGTGCGAAGATGATTGAACAAGCGAAAGCTACAATCGAAAGTGAAAAAAATAATGCAGTTGCTGAAATCAAAAATCAAGTATCTTCATTATCTTTAGAAATCGCAGAAAAATTATTAAAAGAAGAATTATCTAACAAAGAATCTCAAACTAAATTGGTTGAGAAAATGTTAGCTGATGTTAAATTAAACTAATCTAAAGTTATGTCAAGAGCTGCGATTAGATACGCAAAAGCAATTATAGATATCGCTACAGAAAGCAACAACGCTGCTGCTGTAAATAACGATATGAAAACTATTGGGGCTGCCATTAAAGAAAACGGAGAATTACACGAATTTTTATCAAATCCTATAGTAAACGGAACGATAAAAATGAATGCATTAACAGAAATTTTCCCAACTTTACAAGCAGAAACGAAAGGTTTGTTTCAATTGTTATTAGCGAATAAAAGATTTGAAATTTTGTCTGCTATTGCAACACAATTCAATACATTATTTGATATTGCAAGCGGTATTGAACAAGCAGTTGTTACGACAGCTGTTCCGTTAACTGCCGAATTAGAAGTGTTGGTTACCAATAAATTGAAAAAATTTTCTTCAAACACTATCTCTATTACTAATGTAGTAGATGCTTCCATTATTGGAGGTTTTGTTTTAAGAATTGGCGACAAACAATACAATGCTTCTGTAGCAAACAAATTACAACAACTAAAAAGAGAATTTACATATTAAATAAATACCATTAAATATATATAAAATGGCAGAAATTAAACCAGCTGAAATTTCAGCAATATTAAAGAAACAATTATCAGATTTTCAATCTGGCGCTACGTTAGAAGAAGTAGGTACTGTACTACAAGTTGGTGATGGTATTGCTCGTGTATATGGTTTATCAAATGCGCAATACGGTGAATTAGTTCAATTCGACAACGGATTAGAAGCTATCGTATTGAACTTAGAAGAAGACAACGTTGGTGTGGTTTTATTAGGACCATCTACAGGAATCAAAGAAGGTTCTAACGTAAAAAGAACGAACAGAATTGCATCTTTAAAAGTTGGTGAACAAATGGTTGGCCGTGTGGTGGATACATTAGGTAACCCAATTGATGGTAAAGGACCAATCGGTGGCGAATTATTCGAAATGCCTTTAGAGCGTAAAGCACCTGGAGTTATTTTCCGTCAACCGGTAACGGAACCATTACAAACAGGTATCAAAGCTATCGACGCAATGATTCCAGTTGGACGTGGACAACGTGAATTAGTGATTGGTGACCGTCAAACTGGTAAATCATCAGTTTGTTTAGATACCATCTTAAATCAAAAAGAATTTTATGATGCTGGTCAACCAGTATTCTGTATATATGTTGCAATCGGACAAAAAGCGTCTACTGTTGCATCAATCGCAAAAACATTAGAAGAAAAAGGTGCAATGGCTTATACAGTTATTGTTGCTGCAAATGCTTCTGACCCAGCGCCAATGCAAGTATATGCTCCTATGGCAGGTGCTGCAATTGGTGAGTACTTCCGTGATTCAGGTCGTCCTGCATTAATCATCTATGATGATTTATCTAAGCAAGCCGTTGCTTACCGTGAAGTATCTTTACTATTAAGAAGACCTCCAGGACGTGAAGCGTATCCAGGAGACGTTTTCTACTTACACTCTCGTTTATTAGAAAGAGCTTGTAAAGTAATTAACGATGACGAAATTGCTAAAAATATGAATGATTTACCAGATTCTTTAAAAGGAATTGTAAAAGGTGGTGGTTCATTAACAGCGTTACCAATTATCGAAACACAAGCGGGGGACGTTTCTGCATACATCCCAACAAACGTAATTTCGATTACGGATGGACAAATTTTCTTAGATGGAGATTTATTCAACTCTGGGGTTCGTCCTGCAATTAACGTAGGTATTTCTGTATCTCGTGTTGGAGGTAATGCACAAATTAAATCAATGAAAAAAGTATCGGGTACTTTAAAATTAGACCAAGCACAATTCCGTGAATTAGAAGCTTTCGCGAAATTTGGATCTGACTTAGATGCGGTTACTTTAAATGTAATTGAAAAAGGTAAACGTAACGTGGAAATCTTAAAACAAGGTTTAAATGATCCGTTTGCTGTTGAAAATCAAGTAGCAATTATATATGCCGGAACGAAAAACTTATTAAGAAATGTTCCTGTAAATAAAGTAAAAGAATTTGAAAAAGATTATTTACAATTCTTAAGCTTAAAACATAAAGACGTTTTAGATGCATTAAAAGCTGGTAAATTTGATGATAACATCACAAATGTATTAGAAGCTGCTGCAAAAGAAATTTCTGCAAAATACTAATTAATTAGGTAAAAGGTAAAAGGTCTTGGGTATTAGGTAAAACGAATACCCAACACCATAAACCCAACTCCCAATACCCAATAAAAATGGCAAATTTAAAAGAAATTCGTAATAGAATTGTATCTGTATCGTCAACGATGCAAATCACTTCTGCTATGAAAATGGTTTCGGCGGCTAAATTAAAAAAAGCGCAAGATGCTATTACTGCAATGCGTCCTTATTCTGAAAAATTAACCGAGTTAATTCAAAGTTTAAGTGCTTCTTTAGAAGGTGATGTTGCTGCTAATTATACGACTCAAAGAGAAGTAAAAAAAGTTTTAGTAGTGGCTATAACTTCAAATAGAGGTTTGTGTGGCGCATTAAATTCAAATGTATTAAAACAAGTTAAAATTTTAACTGAAAAATACGGTCACGATAATGTTGGTATTTTTGCCATTGGTAAAAAAGCAAATGATGGTTTACATAAAACAAACTATGTAATTGCTAATAGAAGTGACATTTTTGACGATTTAACTTTTGATAACACGGCAGAAATAGCTCAGTCATTAACGCATTTATTTTTAGATGGTGAATATGATAAAGTAGAATTGGTTTACAATCAGTTCGTAAATGCAGCTACACAAAATGTTGTAAACGAACAATTTTTACCATTAGCACCAATTAAAGGCGCTGCTGCTATTTCATCTGATTACATTTTTGAGCCTTCAAAAGAAGAAATTGTATTAGAATTAATACCAAAATCGTTAAAAACTCAATTATACAAAGCGGTTAGAGATTCATTTGCTGCAGAGCACGGTGCACGTATGACAGCAATGCATAAAGCAACAGATAACGCAACTGATTTAAGAAATCAATTGAAATTAACATATAACAAAGCACGTCAGGCTGCAATTACTGGAGAAATCTTAGAAATTGTTGGTGGTGCGGAAGCATTAAATAATTAATTTTATTTACTGTTTTATAACTTCTTAAAGTCCCAATTTATTGGGACTTTTTTATTTGTATTAATTGCTAATTAAATTATAAAATCCTTTTAATCAGTTTAATCCGTGGCGAAAAAAATTAATTATCAGTTTTATAAATTTAGTGCTAATTCGTGAAATTCGTGTTGCATTAAATTATAAAATCCTATTATTCAATTTAATCCGTTGGCGAAAAAAATTATATATTTGTATAAACCGATTTGTTATGAAAAACATTTTTACAGCCCTATTTTTTATTTTCAGTTCTCTTGTATTTTCACAAAATCTTCAATTAGAAGAGATAATGAAAGGCAACGAATTTATTGGTCATCAACCTTCTAATCAACGCTGGTCTGTAGACGGAAAAACCATTTATTTTGAGTGGAATCCGAAAAATGACTTAGGCGATACAACCTATTATTGGCAATCTGGTTTCACAGAACCAAAGTTACTTTCAAATGAAGGCTTCCGTTTTTCGGAAATTCAATATCAAGGGCAAGAAAATTTTGATGTAGTGTATTATACAAATCAGGGCGCCTTATTTTCGTATCATAAAAAAACAAAAGAAAATAAAATACTTTTTCAAACGACTTCAAATATCAATTCTGTTCAAAGAAGTACAAATCAAAACATCATTTATTTTCAACAGAATAAAAACATATTTCAATTAAATTTAACGAATTTTCAATTGTTACAACTTACCAATTTTAAATCTGGAACAGCTTCTTCAGAATCCAATAAAACTTCTTTTCTAAATGATCAACAAAAAGAATTATTTCAATTTGTAAACGAGGAAAAAGCCAAATCAGAATGGAATAAAAAACGCGCCGCAGAAAAAAAACTTAAATTTCCTTCGGAGATTTTATATGGTACGAATGCTTTAGAGTCTTTAAAAATTAACCCAAATGGAAAATTCGTTACGTATACACTATCGGAATATCCAACTACAAAAGATACAAAAGTTGAAAACTTCATTACGAATGATGGGTACACAAAAAACAAATCGGCACGTGAAAAAGTATCTATAAATAACAATAGCAAGCATAAAATGTATGTGTATCATATCGAGAAAGATACGGTAATGTCAATTTCATTTTCAAATCTAACAGGTATAAAAACCTTTCCAAAATACTATCAAGAATACGACAATTTAAAAAATTTAGAATCTGTTGAAAAAGCAATAACGATGCAAGCGCCAATATACAATGCATTGGGAAATTTAGCTGTTTTTGAAGCCAGAAGTTTAGATAATAAAGACCGTTGGATTCTTCAATTAAACCTAAATGACGCAACGGTTTCAGAATTAGAGTACCAACACGATGAAGCTTGGATTGGCGGACCTGGAATTCCAGGATATAATTTTAGTAATGGGACGTTAGGGTTTTTAGCCGACAACAAAACCATTTATTTTCAATCAGAAGCAACTGGTTTTTCTCATTTGTACACTTTCAATTTGGAAACAAAAAAGAAAACACAACTAACACAGGGTAAATGGGAAGTTCGCGATGTAGTTTTATCAAAATTATCTAATTCTTTTTATATTACAAGTACCGAAACACATCCTGGAAATCGTTCGTTTTATAAATTAGATATTTCGTCTGGTAAAAAAACACCAATTTTAACCAATGATGGAGCGTATGAAATTGAATTATCACCAGATGAAACCAAATTAGCCATTCGGTATTCAAATAGTAATACGCCTTGGGAAATTTTTATGGCGGATAATAAACCCAATCCTACTTTAAAACAAATTACGTTTTCTACTTCTACTGCTTTCAAAACATACAAATGGAAAAAGCCTGAAGTCGTTTCTTTTAAAGCAACAGATGGAACGGATGTTTTCGCCAGAGTTTATAATCCAAAAACAGAAAATAAAAATAAAGCGGCTGTCATATTCGTTCACGGAGCTGGCTATTTGCAAAATGCACACAAGTATTGGAGCACCTATCACAGAGAATATATGTTTCATAATCTTTTATCCGATTTAGGCTACACTGTTTTAGATATAGATTACCGTGCAAGTGATGGTTACGGTCGCGATTTCAGAACCGGAATTTACCGTCATATGGGTGGTTTAGATTTGTCAGATCAATTAGATGGGAAAAAATATTTAGTTGAAAAGTTAGGCATTGATGCTAATAAAGTTGGAATCTACGGAGGTTCTTATGGCGGATTTATAACACTAATGGGATTATTAACCAAACCTGGTGAATTTAAAGCAGGTGCAGCTTTACGTTCGGTTACCGATTGGGCGCATTACAACCAAGGCTACACCGCTAATATTTTAAATTTTCCTGAAACAGACCCGGAAGCTTTCAAAAAAAGTTCGCCAATTTATTTTGCGGATAATTTACAAGATAAGTTGTTAATGCTTCACGGAATGGTAGACGACAACGTGCAATTTCAAGACATTGTTAGAATGACACAGCGTTTTATTGAACTTGGCAAAAAAGATTGGGATTTAGCCGTTTTTCCAGTAGAAGCGCACGGATTTCAAAAAACCTATTCTTGGGTAGATGAATATAGAAGAATTTTGGACTTATTTAATGAAAATTTAGTAGATAAAAAGTAATGGAAATTCGTATTTTAACTCAAAAAGCCGAAATGTTAGCGCATTTGGATATCGTAAAACAATTATATCCTGATTTTACCGTTGAAAAGTATGGCACGCTTTTAGATGAAATGCTTAAAGCCAACTACCAACAAGTTATTGTTACTAAAAATAACAAAACAATCGCTCTAACAGGTGTTTGGATTGGAACAAAATTATGGTCTGGGAAATACATAGAAATTGATAGTTTTGTGGTTGATGAAGATTTTAGAGGGCAAAAAATTGGTGATATTTTAATTAAAGAAGTACACAAAATTGCTGAAAAAGAAGGTGCAAATCAGATTGTTTTAGACGCCTTTACAACCAATTTTACCGCTGGAAAATTTTATATCAATCACGGATTTCAACCAAAAGGATTCCATTTTGTAAAAATATTGAATTAAAAAAAATGAAAATAATTGGACTTCTCGCAATAGCGTTTTTGAATTTAGTTTCTTGCTCTTCTAATAAAGTGCACCAAGAAACCAAACATTATTTTCAAAAAATCACGTATCAAAATTGGGTTGGCGGCGTAAAAGGTGCTGGGGGTGGCACTATTATTAATATAAAATTATTTAAAAGTATACCTGAAAACACACAATTAATAAAAATTCAATTTCAAAATAGAGAAGGAAATATCACAAAATTAAATGATTTATCCTATCAAGCGTCAATTAAAACATTTGATAATGAGTCTGAAACGATTCCAACACCTACAATAAAAACAAATTTAAAACCCAATCAAGCAAAGGTTTTCTTAAAAATTAATAGTAAGGAAAGCACCATTATCATTGAGGATGTAAAAGAATTACCAATGTTAGCCTATCCTTCTGCAAAACCAATAAATAATTAACTATTTTTGTTCTTTAAAATAAAATAAATTGAGCTCAAAAAGAAGCCTTTTAAAACAAACCCTAATTTATGGCATTGCAACGGTATTACCCCGTGTGATGAGTTTTTTATTGGTGGGATTGCACACAGATTTAATGCCAAAAATCGCATATGGTGAAATAACAATTTTGTTAGCCTATATGATTTTTTTCAATGTTATTTTATCTTACGGAATGGAAACGGCTTTTTTTAGATTTTATCATAAAGAAGACACAAGCACCAGCGAAATTTCGCAACAACATAAAAAAGAAGTCGTTAGTACAGCTACAGTTTCTATTTTTTGGAGCACCATTTTGTTTTTGTGTATTGCCCTTTTATTTCAGAAAACACTTGCTGGTTTTTTAAATATAGATAAAGAATATATAAACTACGCCATTTGGATTTTAGCTTTCGATGCGCTTGTAATTATTCCGTTTTCTAAGCTTCGCGCAGATCAAAGACCTATTAGATATTCTGTACTAAAAATTTCTAATGTTGTAATCTATCTGCTATTAAACGTATTTCTGTTGGCAATTTTGCCTAAGTTAGCACAAGCCAATCCGCAAGGTTTTTGGAGTTCTTTTTATGTGGAAGACTATCAAATTGGGTATGTTTTCTTGTCAAATTTAATGGCGAGTTTGTTTACTTTTGTGTTGTTTATGCCGCATTATTTTAAACCCAATTGGTTTTTCAATACCGATTTATGGAAAAAAATGCTTCATTATGGTTGGCCAATACTATTTGCAGGTTTGGCTTTTGGAATCAACGAACATTTAGATAAAATTTTATTGTCAGAATGGTTAGATCCTACAATTGCTAAAGCAGCTGTTGGAGCCTATTCGGCTTGTTATAAAATTGGTTTATTTATGGTTTTGTTTCGTACTGCATATACTTTGGGTATTGAACCGTTTTTCTTCAGTCAAGCTGGAAATGCCAATGCGCCACAAACCTATGCCACAATTACTAAATATTTTGTCATTTTAGGGTCGTTAATTTTATTAGTTGTAGTTGTTTTTGCAGATGTAATAAAATTCTTTTTAGTACGACAAGAAGAATATTGGGAGGCAATGACAATAGTGCCTTTAATCATAATCGCGAATTTCTTTTTAGGGATTTATACGAGTTTATCTGTTTGGTATAAATTAATTGATAAAACAATAATT
>NZ_JBEIET010000033.1:0-18076 GCF_040382755.1 Flavobacterium sp. | reverse complement strand
GTCCCATAATTGGGCTAACTGGCGGGTATTGAAAACCGAATTTGGTCTTCTTATTCTTGTTCGAAAACTAATAAACCATCGCCTTCATACTGTTTTGTGGTATGAAAAGTGATGGTTTTTTGAATTTCGTTTTCTATTTTTGGTTTCAGATGTTCTAAATAATTCAGATTAATAAAAGGGCCTTCTATAACCACTTCTATCGCTCCCGAATCGAAACCTTTTGTATAGTCACCTATTAGATATACGCGCTGCACCTCACCAATTTTGCTTACAACTGCTTCAATAATATCGTCTAAACCAACGTGTTTTCGAACAATTTGTTGCAATAGTGAAAATAATGGGTGTTTTTTATTGGCGCGGTAAACTACTTTTGATTCTTGTTCCTCTCGTAAAATATACCCGGCATCGGATAAATTGTTTAACTCTTTACGAATGGCATTTGTGTTTTCGTTCATTTCTGTAGCCAAACCTCTTAAATAACCTTCGTTAGCCGCGTTAATGAAAAACTTCACTAGCAGGCGTAATCGGGTTTTAGAGGTAATTAAGTTGGCTAACACAGGGTTTTATTTTGAATAACAAAAGTACTCGTTTTTTTTTAATTTCAAACTTTTAGTAAATAAAAAATTCGGATTTCTAAAAAACGGGATGCATTTATTTTGTTTTTAAATGTTGATTAAAAATTTTAACGTGTTGTTTCAAGTCGTTTTTAGTGGAAAGCGAAATGGAAATGTGTTTTACTTGTTGATTTTTATACGTTACTTTAAGATAATGTCTGCGGTATATATTGGTATTGTTAAAACTAATCCATTTTAAAATAAGAATATCTTTAAATTTTATACTTATTTTACGAATGGTAGGCCACTCTTTTTGTGGAATAATCGGGTCAAAAATAAAAATAGGGTTTTCTGAATTCATATTTTATTTTATCTGAATGATTTTTAATCTGTTAAGCAATTTTTTACAGTCCATTAGTTTTAAAATTTGTAGTAATTTTACGACTAACACGTCTAATTTCTACTAAAATTAATACTAATACTGCAAAATTACGTATTATTTTTTGACTATTAACTTCTAACTTAGGCCAACTTTAGCCCAAGTAGTTGCTTTTTTCCTAAAAAAAACAGTGTAATATTAACAATATATTAAAAATCAGCGTTTTAAAAAATCGAATTACTTTAAATGTTTTGAAAAAATAATTGTAGTTTTGTTTCTACAAATGACATAAAATGACATATTTTAAAAATTCAAAAGTAAGATTGGTAAATTATATTTATCAAGAGTTACAGCAAAATCCATTTTCTTTAGTCGGATTACAAAAAATATATGAATTGCAAGGAACGCCAAAAAGTATTCGACAAATACAGCGCGATTTAAAAGAAATTAAATTGTTATTGAAAGATGGCGAGCAAATGGAAACGTATTTTCTAGGAAAAGAGAAGTTTTATTTTATTTCTCATACTTTGTCAACCGATATTCCTTTGGGCTTTTCAGATTATGAAACGGCAACTTCATTTGGATTACCCTTATTTAATGCGATTGAAAAAAGCAATTTCAATATCGTTGAAAAAGCCATCTCTACTCAAAAACAAATGCTGATTACAAAATTGAAAAATGACGAAACAGGCGATAACTTTTCTTTTACCACGCAATCGATTCAAATCATACCCGTTTTGTTGGTTTTGCATCGAAATAGTTATTATATAGGTGGGTATCATGTGGCGCGAAAATCTGTTGTTTTTTATAGCATTCGACAATTAAGTGGTGTTAAAATCACTACTCATAAATGCCATCCAAATGAGTATAAAATATCCGTTTTAAAAGAACTGAATTCGCGTTTTGGAATTACAAAAAATATTAATTCAACAATATATACTATTAAAATAGAAATTGCTTCGGTATTGAGTGACTTCATTAAAAGTCATACTTGGCATGCATCTCAACAAATTAAAAAAAATAAGGGCAATTTAATTTTAACGCTAGAATGTGGTATAAATAGAGAATTATTGGGTTGGATTTTTCAGTGGATGTATAATATAAAAATTATAGAACCTCTGGAACTTAAAGAATATTATGAAAAAGTACTTGCTGAAAATGTGGCTATAAATAATTCTAAAAAACCATTAGTATACCGAAATATATTTAATGATCAACCTTTTAGCAACTAAATTTCGTTGCTTATTTTTCTAACGTCAATAAAATTCCTAAAGATTCTAATACCAATTGAATTTTGGTATTTGTTGTGTTTTTTATGACGCCTTCTTGTCCTTTAAAGGGGCCTGAAGGCACTATTAGCTTGTCGCCACGTTGTAACGTCGTTTGAACTACAGATGTATAATCTTGGGTAAGGTATGCTTTTAATAATTCTATTTCTTCTTCTCTAATAATTGCGGGTTTGCCCAACCAAAACACATATCGTACCACACCAGGTACATCAAAAACTTCGTTACGACGAGGTTCCGTAATTTTTACAAACACGTAAGAAGGCAATACGGGCGAAGTCACTTTTTTCTTTCTATCGCTCCACTGTTTTATGGAGGTGATTGTAGGGCAATAGGACTCAATGCCAATAGCTTCTAATTTATCGGCAACTTTTTTTTCGTTACGGGGTTTGGTGTATATCGCGTACCAGTTCATGGTGCAAATATACTTTAATTTATATAAGATTGAAACAGGTTGTTGTAAAACAGGAATTTCATACAATTTTAGAATAGCAACTTATAGTTTTGTATAACCAATAAAGATTTTATTACCTTTGCACAGAATTTTAAATACTTCATTTATGAAACGCATTTTTCTAGTTGGTTGTTTTACACTGTTTACGCTTTTGTCATTTGGTCAAGAGTTTTTAAAAGGAAAGGATTTGAGTCAAGTAAAAGCATCACAATTTAGTGAAGCAGAAATTGCCCAAATTGGAAAAGAACTAAAAGCCAATCAAATGACTTTGGAACAAGCGGAACCATTAGCGCTTGCAAAGGGAATGTCTTCGTCTGAGTTTGCGCAATTAAAAGTAAGGCTTGAAACACTTGGTACACAACAAAATATTCAAAAAGAAAAAAAAGAAATAATATACAAGCCAGAATTGAAAGATACCGTACGTCTTACCAAGAAGAAAATGGATGTTTTTGGATCTGAATTGTTTACCACTAAAAGCTTATCGTTTGAACCGAATCAGAACATGCCCACGCCGCCCAACTATATTTTAGGCCCTGGGGATCAATTGGATATTAATGTATATGGGGTGCAACAATTTAATTATTCTGGCACTATTTCTAAAAACGGAACTATAAATGTTCCTAATGTTGGCGAAGTATTTTTAAGCGGACTTGCTTTTGAGGCTGCTAAAAATAAATTACAAAAACAAATTGGAAAAATATACAGCACGCTTGCTGGTAATGGAAGTAAGTTATCGGTTAGTGTTTCTAATTACAGAACGATTTTAGTAACTATAATTGGTGCCCAACAATCGGGAAATTACAGATTAAGTGCTATGAGTACGGTATATAATGCCTTACATGTTGCCGGAGGGCCTAGCGATATTGGAAGTTATAGAAAAATAGAATTAATTAGAAATAACAAAATTATTCGCACCATTGATTTGTATCGTTTTTTAACCAAAGGCGACCAAAGTGATAATGTGTCTCTTACGGATAACGATATGATTCGTATTCCAAGTTATGAAGCCCGAGTTACGCTTGAAGGCGAAATAAAAAGACCTGGGATTTTTGAAACAGTTGCTGGTGAAAATTTAAAACAAATTATTTCGTATGCTTCTGGTTTTACAGATAACGCCTACAAAAATAGAATTTTGGTGAAACAAAAAACCAATTCTGAATTAAAAGTAACCGATTTGAACGAAATGACTTTTGGCGCGTATCTTCCTAATGCAGGAGATTTGATTAGCGTAGATAAAATTTTAGCTCGTTATGAAAATCGTGTACAGATAAAAGGCGCTGTATATCGCCCTGGAGAATATAGTCTTCCGGCTAACGGTACCATGACTATTAAAGATTTATTAAAAAAAGCAGATGGTGTTGCTGAAAATGTGTTTTTAGAAAAAGCCTCTTTAATTCGTCAGAAAAACGATTTAACAAAAGAATACATCAGTTTTAACTTACAAAGCGCACTTAATGGCAACGAAGCAGCAAACATGACACTTCAAAAAGAAGATGTTGTTGTGGTGTTTTATAATCAAGAATTATTGGATACCTACAAATTATCCATTGATGGTGAAGTTCGTAAACCAGGCAATTATACTTATGTCCCTGGAATGAGTTTGTATGATTTACTACTAGAATCTGATTTTTTTACAGATAAAGCCGCTAGTAATGTTACAGTATTTAGAAACAAAAAAGACGATGCATATAATCCAAACGATAAAGAAAAAATAATCACGTTTAATCTTACTATTGACCCAAAGAACCCAGAACAAGCCGCTACATTTTTATTAGAACCACAAGACCAAGTGGTAGTAAGAAGAATTGTTACGTTTGAAACGCCTCAAATGGTAAGTGTTTCTGGAGAAGTATTGTATCCTGGTGGGTATGCAATTGTTAAAAGCGAAGAACGTTTGTTAGATTTTATAACAAGAGCGGGTGGCGTAACCAACGAAGCAGATACTGAAGCTATCAGCGTGATTAGAAATGAGTTGCACATTCCAATAGATTGGAAACTAATTAACAACAAACCACTTAGCAACAGTAATTTAATTTTAGAATCAGAAGACAAAATAATAATTCCAAATAAAAAATCTACTGTACTTATTTCTGGTGGTGTAATGTTTGAAACGGAAGTGCCTTTTAGAAAAGGGAAAAACATTAAATATTACATTAAAAATGCCGGAGGTACTGCCGAAAAAGGTTGGATGAAAAAAGTATATGTAGTACATGCCAATGGTTCAGCAAGTGCAGCAGGTTCTGTTTTAGGAATTAGAAAATATCCAAAGGTATTGGCAGGTAGTAAAATTATTGTGCCTGAAAAACCTGAGAAAACAAAAGCAAGTACTGGAGAAATTGTAGGTATTGCCAGTGTATTAACTAGTTTGGCAGGAATATTATTTGCTGTTTTTAAATAAACCATTTAAATGCAAGTAAAAAAAGGGAATCAATACTATCTATTGATTCCCTTTTTTTATATTCATGTAGTGAGTTAAATTTTAATAGAATTGTAATATTCAATAGTTTTAAGTACGGCCGTTTCTGTATCCACTGGCATTTTATTTTTGTCTAGCGCCGCTAGTATTTTATTCCCAACTATAATTCTTGAATGTGACAATTCGAAAAGCTTTTTAGAATTAAATTCCCAATTGAACATATTTCCTATTTTTGCAAATAAATTTAATATTCCTTTTGGCACTTTAATAATTTTCGCTTTTTTATCAAAAACTTCTGCAATCCAATTAACTAATTGAACAGAGGAAATGGGGTCGCTATCTGCTACATTATAAATTCCAGATGAAACACTAGTGTTTTCAGCTATTTGAGCAATAATTTCGGTAAGGTTGTCAATATTACAAAAGGATTGTTTTGTATCAAAAACGCCAAAAAACCAAGGAAAACGCTTACAAAAACTAAAGGTGTCGTGTAATGTGCTTTTGGTTTCTCTTCCATAAACAGGAGCCACACGTAAAATAATAGCGCGTTTCCCTTCTGGCAAATTTTGTTTTAAAATAAACTGTTCCGCATCTAATTTAGACTGTAAAAAAGGATTGGTTGGATTTACTTTTGCGTCTTCTGTTACTTCATATATATGTTTATCAATTAACTCTGTTGTGCTTAAAAATATAAAAGTCTTAGCATTTGAATTTAAAAAGTATCGAAATAGTTTAGAGGTAAGCTCAGTATTTACTCTAAAATATTCTTCATCAAAAGCGCTATCTTGAGGGTTTAAATTAATTGCCGCTAAATGTATTATGGTTTCGGTTTCTAAAGGCATCATTTTATGCCAATTTTGAAATCGAAGTGAAATGGACTTGTTTTTTTTTGATTTCGAATTAAAATATTTGGTTAGGTTTTGTCCAATATATCCCGTTGTTCCGGTTAATACGATTAGGCTCATAAATGTTTCTTATTTAAGAACGCAAATTTACAACATAAACTCATAAAAAACCTAAATTTTGTAGTAATAAAATTACACGTTAATATATTAATGTGCTTATTATCAGGTATTTAAAATGTAAAAAAAATTTGTTTTTAGGACAAATTTATATTAATTAAGAACAAAAACACTAGTGGTTTTTTTATAAAATGTTTCTTTTTATAAGAAATTATATTTGTAGACAAAAATTTACAAGCTGTTCACTAAAATAAAAAAGCGCCGTATTTTAGTTCGAATCCTTAAATAAGTTTCAAATAAAACATAATTATAAGATTAATTAAAAAATAGTTTTTATTTTTATTGAAAATATATCAATATGTCAAAAGAGCATTCAAAATTAATTGCCGGCACCATGAATTGGGGTGCTTGGGGAAGAAAATTTAATATTTCTGCAATACAAGAACGTATCGAAACTTTCTTAACTGAAGACATAACCACTTTTGACCATGCTGATATTTATGGAGGCTATACCACAGAAGCCGATTTTGGGAATGCTTGGGCTAAAATGCATATTGACAGAAAAGATGTGCAATTTATTACCAAGTGTGGTATAAAATATGTTTGTGAGGAACGAGATTATAGCATTAAACATTATGATTATACAAAAGAACATATTATTTGGAGCGTAGAAAATTCATTAAAGAATTTACAAACCGAATATATTGATGTATTGCTTTTACACAGACCGAGTCCGCTTATGGAGACAGAAGTTATTGCTGAAGCTGTTTCAGAACTTAAAAATTCTGGAAAAATACGCGTTTTTGGTTTGTCTAACTTTACGCCTTCACAAACTGATTTAATTAAAAAATATAGTTCCGTAGCCTGTAATCAAATTCAGTTTTCCGCTACGCATTTAGAACCTATGTTAAATGGCGAATTGGA
The DNA here is from genome assembly GCF_040382755.1 of Flavobacterium sp. Classification (GTDB taxonomy): domain Bacteria; phylum Bacteroidota; class Bacteroidia; order Flavobacteriales; family Flavobacteriaceae; genus Flavobacterium. The sequence goes on along the minus strand of NZ_JBEIET010000033.1, from coordinate 11,101 downwards.
TTATATGGCACTTCATAATATTCAACCTATGGCTTGGAATCCTTTAGGTTCTGTATATAAAGAAGCTATTCCGCAAACCATTCGATTACGAGAATTGCTTCAAAAACTAACCGTAAAATATGGTGTTTCTGATGATTTATTGCTTTTGGCTTGGGTTTTAAAACATCCTGCAGCCATTCAACCTGTAGTTGGAACCACACAAATTGATCGTATAAAAAACTTGAAAAAATTACAAGGTTTTGAATTGGAATTAGAAGATTGGTTTGCTATTTGGACCGAAAGTATTGGAACTAAAATTCCTTAAATTATGATTAATAAACGGCTTTTGGTTAAAAATTTATTGGCTCATAATAACGAAAATAGTTTTTATGATAAAAAACGCCAATTAAATTTGCATACCAAAGAAGGAAAGGGCAAATTTTTAAAACACATTTGCGCCTTATCCAATTCCAACCCGTTTAATAATTCGTATATTGTTGTTGGAGTTGAAGATGACGATAATGAAATAGTTGGTGATGATTTTTTTGATGATAGCCGAATTCAAAACCTGGTAAACGCCTATTTAGAAAATCCACCAAAAATAACCTACGATAATATTTCCTTCCCAAATTTACCAAAAGAAAGAGTGGTTGGTTTGGTTACAATTAAACCGAAAAATAAAATCTCTTATTTCAAGAAAAATATTTACACAATTGCAACAAATAGCACTTTTGTGAGAGTTGGAAGTAATACGGTGCCCACTGAAGAAAAAATTGCGGTTTCAAAATCAAATGTTGCAGCGGTAATTAGTATTGAAAATAATTCAAGAAATAGCATTGCACATACTTTAGAAAGTGTGTTGGATTTTATTACAGTCAGACATAAAGATTTGGATAATCAATACCGTGTGTTTAAAGAAAATTTTGTGGTGTGTTGGGCTGGAAAAAAACACGTAGTGCGAAACGAAACGTATTATTCGCGTGTAGCTATTGAGTTGATGAACGAACAAATTAAGCTATTTTATTCCAATCAAGACGAGGTAATTATTCATTATGACGACGATAGTTTTACGATTACAGAATATGTAAAATTAGGTTTAAATGACGCCACCAGTTATTATCCATTAGAGCGGTTAACCTTTTCTTTTTATGATAACGGCTATTATAAAATGCAAACCGAAATGCTTTTTGAACCACCGCAATACAATAAAAAACTACTTTTTCATATTTACAATTCTGTTAAGAATACCCTCGAGAAATTAGAAAAAAACAAAGCGGTTGTAGAAGAAGATGTTTTAAGAATTGCACCCACATTAATGATTTGTTATTTGAACGGATTTACAGATGCCAAACAAAAACTAATTGATGCTAAAAGTGTATTAAAAGCCTATCAAAATTCAATGGCTTTTCTAAGCTTTAAACACAGTTTGAGAATTTTAAGAAAGATGAAATACAATTAATCTTTCTCAGATAAAAATTCAATATCTTCCACTAATTGAGTAAGGTTTTTTTCGCCTTTAACGGTTTTATCGATATTTAATCCGTTGTAAAACCCTCTAATTCTGCCTTTTTGATCTACTAAAACAAAATTTTCGGTATGCACCATATCGTAAAGCTCTTCAGGTTTACCTGTTTTTACAACCAAATACGATTGACGTGCAATTTTATAAATTTCTTGCTGATTTCCTGTAACTAAATTCCATTTTTCATCTAAAACTCCTTTTTCTTTAGCATATTTTTTTAATACCTCAACCGTGTCTTCATCTGGAAAAACAGAATGAGAAAGCAGTTTCACTTTCGGATTGTCTTTTATTTTGTTTTGCAACCAAACCATGTTATCGGTCATTTTTGGGCAAATGGTTTGGCAAGTCGTAAAAAAGAAATCGGCTACATAAATTTTGCCTTCATAGTCTTTATTTGTAATCTTTTTTCCGTTTTGATTGGTAAACGCAAATGGCGCTATTTTATGATTATATCCAATATGTTGCACTAAAGAATCTACCAATTCCGGATTTACATCTCGAGGGGTAATTATGGGCAGCGTTTTTCTGTTTAATAATGTGTAAATTGCTATGAAAATCACAACAAGTAACCCCACAAAAAAGACAGATAGTTTTTTATATTTGAACATTTGAAGGCTATTTTTTTACAAAAATAACACTATTTTTAATTATACAGAATGTATTTAAAGGTTCAATTTTAAAATAATTCTAGTTTTTTTAATAGATTTGTAATTCACATAACAATAAAAACCAACCTTTTAAAAAATTATAAAATGAAAAACAAAACCATACAAGTTAGTGTAGCAATTGCCTTAGTTGTGTTTTTTCAAAGTTGCTCTGTCACAATTGGAAAAGATGGACAACCAGGAAAAGACGGCTTATCTGGTGATGCCCTAGCGGCAAAATCAGAAAAAGTCGGAATTCGAACCGAGTTTATGGATACTTCTGTAACGCCAAACGAAGATTTTTTTAGATATGTAAACGGAACGTGGCTGGATAAAACCGAAATCCCAGCCGACAGAACCCGTTGGGGAAGTTTTGATGAATTAAGAAAAAACACGGATGATGATGTAATGGCTATTTTAAACGAAGCCGTTGCAAATAAAAACTTAGACCCAAAATCGGATCAAGCAAAAGCCGTTAATTTATACAAATCGATTTTAGATACGGTTTCTAGAAATAAACTTGGTATCACACCTATTCAACCTTATTTAGAAAAAATAAATGCGGTAAAAAATAGCACAGATTTAATGAATCTTTTAGTTGAAACCAAAGCCGATGCTGGTTTAGGGTTTTTTGGTGCGTTTGTAGGTGCCGATGCTAAAAACAGCAACAAAAATGTAGTATATGTAGGAACTGGAAGTTTAGGTTTGCCTGATAAAGACTATTATATGTCTGACAAGCCTGACACGAAAGAAAAAAGAGAAAAGTACGTGTTACACATTGCTAAAATGTTTGGCTATTTAGGTATGGATCCAAAAACCGCTTCTGAAAAAGCAGCAAGGGTTTTGGCTTTCGAAATCTCTTTATCTGAACCAACTTTAGACCGAGTAGAAAGACGTGACCGTCGTAAAACATACAATCCGATGTCGGTTGCCGATTTACAAAAAATAGCGCCAAGCAACAATTGGTCTGCGTATTTTGAAAAATCTGGGTTTAGTAAATTGGATTCTGTAGTAGTTTCGCAACCGAAATATTTAACCAAATTAGACGCTATTTTAAAAGAAAATAAAGTAGACGATTGGAAAGCGTATATGACATGGACGCTTTTACGTTCGAATGCTGACGAATTAACCACCGAAATTGAAAAAACAGATTGGGATTTTTACAGCAAAACCTTATCTGGCGCCGTAAAACAAAGACCTGCTACGGAAAGAGCTTTAGCAACGGTAAACGGTGTTTTAGGTGAAGCTTTAGGAAAATTATATATTGAGAAAAAATTTCCAGCTGCAGCGAAAACAAAAGCAGAAGCAATGATTGCTAATGTATTTAAAGCATACGAAAATCGTATCAATAATTTACCTTGGATGACACCTGCAACACGAGCAAACGCGATTCAAAAATTAAAAAAATTCCGTGTAAAAATAGGATATCCAGATACTTGGAAAGATTATAGTGCTTTACAAATAAAAAGCCCTGAACAAGGCGGAACACTTCACGAAAATTCTTTGGCCATCAGCCGTTGGAGCACCAAAGAAAACGTTTCAAAACTTGGAAAACCAGTCAATAAAGAAGAATGGGGAATGTCGCCTCAAACGGTAAACGCTTATTATAGCCCAACCAATAACGAAATTGTGTTCCCTGCTGCTATCTTACAACCGCCTTTTTACGATTACAGAGCAGATGAAGCCGTAAACTATGGTGGAATTGGGGGCGTAATTGGTCACGAAATTTCTCACGGATTTGATGATTCAGGCTCAAGATACAACGCAGAAGGAAACTTAATTAACTGGTGGAGCGATGAAGATTTAAAACAATTCACCACGTTAGGAACAGCTTTAGCAGATCAATATTCTGCTTTACAACCGTTACCAGGAATTTATGTAGATGGTAAATTTACATTAGGTGAAAATATTGGCGATTTAGGTGGTGTAAACGCAGCGTATGACGGATTGCAAATTTACTTGAAAGAAAAAGGAAATCCTGGATTAATTGATGGTTTTACACCTGAACAACGTTTTTTCCTTTCTTGGTCTACCATTTGGAGAAGTAAAATGCGTGATGAAGCTATTAAAAACCAAGTAAAAACAGATACACACTCGCCAGGACAATACAGAGCCTATGTGCCGCTTCAAAATATTGAATCTTTTTACAAAGCATTTAATATAAAAGCCGGCGACAAAATGTATATTGCTCCAGAAAAAAGAGTAAAAATTTGGTAAAAAGAAACTTGATTTTGTTCATCTGGACTTGTTTCAGCTATTTTAAAAAGAAAAACCTGAAATTCTGAACTACATTTAGAATGACAGGTTTTTCTTTTTATACCGTTTCCTTTTTTATACATTTGCCTTATGCAATTTTCTTATCCAAATAACGAAAAACTAAAAAGCCATAAAACAATTGAACGTTTGTTTTCTGAAGGAAAATCGATATCTAAATATCCGTTACGGCTGGTTTTTGTAGAAAATACGGATGAAAACAATTTGGAAAAAGTACTAATGGGCGTTTCCGTTTCTAAAAAATATTTTAAAAGAGCGGTTGACCGAAATTACTTTAAACGGGTTTTAAGAGAATGTTATCGTTTAAATCAAAATCTATTGAAAGATAACCTTCAAAAGCCTTATGCTTTTATGTTTTTTTATCAAACCAAAGAAAAGTTATCGTATCAAGAAATTGAAGAAAAAACCATACAATTGTTTCAAAAATTTAGTGAAACCATAAAGTAAATTAAAAACAAACGCTTGTTTTCAAAGATTTTAATTAAATTAGTAAAAATATTATTCCATAAATTATGAGTTTTTTAAACAAAAAAAAGGTACTTATTCCCACGCTTGTAGCGGGATTTTTATTTGTGGCCGTAAGTTTTCAAAACGATTTTTTTGCCTTAGCCAAACAAATTGAAATTTTTACGAATCTGTACAAAATTGTCAACCAAAATTATGTAGACGAAACCAATCCAGGCAACTTAATGGATGTGGCTATAAAAAGTATGCTAAGCGAATTGGATCCGTATACCGTTTACTTTGATGAGCAAGATGTGCTTAAATTTAAAATAAATAATACGGGAGAATATACCGGAATTGGCGCCATTATAACACGAAAAGATGATAAAATAATCTTAAAAGAAGTATACGAAAATATGCCAGCCGATAAAGGCGGTTTTAAAGCTGGTGATGTTATTACCCAAATTGGAGATGTGTCACTTAAAGATTTTAAAGAAGATGCTTCTCAGTTGCTTAAAGGTGCTAAAAACACTAAAATTGACATCGTATATTTCCGTCAAGGAATAGAAAAAAAAGGACAAATTATTTTAGATGAAGTAGAAATAAAAGCCGTTCCGTATTACAAATTATTAAGCGACAAAACAGGTTATATTGTGCTTCAAAAATTTAACGAAAAAGCTTCTGCAGAAACAAAAGCGGCTTTATTGGCTTTAAAAGAACAGGGCGCTACAAAAATTATTTTAGATTTACGAGACAATCCAGGCGGGTTACTTCACGAAGCGGTTAATATTTGTAATTTATTTGTGCCAAAAGAAGAAATTATTACCACAACAAAATCGCAAAACAAAACGCATAATCATATTTATAAAACGAAAAACGAACCCGTTGATACTGAAATTCCATTAGCAATTATTGTAAATGACCGAAGTGCTTCTGCTTCGGAAATTGTTTCGGGCGCATTGCAAGATTTAGACCGTGCAGTCATTGTAGGAAATAGAAGTTTTGGAAAAGGATTGGTACAACGTCCATTTAATTTAACGTATGGCACACAGGTAAAAGTTACTATTTCAAAATATTATACGCCTTCTGGTAGATGTATACAAGCAACTGATTATAGCAAAAAAGACGCCAATGGAAAAGCCATAAAAACATCTGAAAAAGAATATAACGCTTTTAAAACCAAAGGAGGAAGAATTGTTTATGATGGTGGTGGTGTGTTGCCTGATGTAGAAATTGCAGATATGAAAAAAAGCGCCACCAGTTTAAGTATTGCGAACTCAGATGCTGTTTTTGAATTTGCCAACGTATTGTATTACAGAAATCCAAACGCAAAAAGCGCAAACAATATCTCAGAAGCTGAATACAACGAGTTTAAAGCGTTTCTAAAGAAAGAAAAAGTAGAAATAAATAGCAACACAGATAAATCTTTAAAAACGTTATTAGAAGCCGCAAAAAAGGATAAAATTGATGCCGACTTACAACTTGAAATCAAACAATTGGAAGCCGCCATTGAAAAAACAAAAGACAAAGAGTTAGATAAAAACAAAGAAGAAATTAAGCGTCTTCTTTTACAAGAATTATTATTAAGATACGGCTATCGTAACGCGTTTTACGATTATGTTTCTACTAAATATTCGGATGTGCAAAAAGCGCAACAAATATTAAATAATCCAACAGAATACAAACAAATATTAAAAAAATAAAATGAAGAAAATAGTCGTATTTCTATTTTTAGTTGCTTCTTTTCTTGGGTTTTCACAAGAAGAAACCGTGCATTCTATTTATTTTGATACCGATGTGCGTGAAATAAAACCTTTACAATCAGAAGCGGTAGTTTATTTTTTAAGTTTGATTGATACCACGCGACTTCAAAGTGTTTCTATTTATGGCTATTGCGACGATGTGGGGAAAATAAATTACAACTACAAATTGTCTCAAGACCGCGCCAATAGTGTCAAAAATATGTTGGTAAAAAAAGGGGTGAAATATAAAATTATTGTAAAAATTGAAGGAAAAGGCAAGGTACTTATTGATGAAGATTTAGAAGAAGATATTCCCGAGGCCAGAGCTAAAAACCGCCGAGTAGATGTGGTGTTGAATTTTAAACCTTTAGTAGTGGAAGAATTAAATATCCCCGGAATATACAAAACTATTAGAAAAAATGCATTAGTTGGCGATCGGGTATATTTAGATAAATTACTTTTTGATAGTGGCAGCAGCAGACTTAAACAAAGCGCTATAAAACAACTTGAAACGATTGTTGTTTTGTTAAAAAGATATCCCAATATTCAAATTGAAATTCAAGGTCATGTTTGCTGTACACCGCCGCCTCATAAAGATGCTGTTGACATAGAAACACGAAAAAGAGAATTATCAAAAAATAGAGCAGAAAGGGTTTATAAATTTCTTCATAATCGGGGTATTAGCAAAGTCCGTATGACTTTTAAAGGATATGGAAATACGCAACCTATAGGCAAAGATGAGCAATTTGACAGAAGAGTGGAATTGGTGATTACGAAGATTTAATCCGAATTTTTACCCTACCTTTTTCATTTCAATGTGCGGAATGTCGTCTTCCAAATAACTTTCGCCAACTACAAAAAAACCGTGACTTTCGTAGAATTTTTGCAAATATAATTGGGCAGAAATAGTAATTTTTGTTTCCTGAAAAAGTGATGTAATCGCATCTATAGAAACGCGCATCAACTCGTGACCAAATTTTTTATCTCGGTGTGATTCTTTTACAATTACACGACCTATTGAGCTGAATTCAAAATAATCTTTCGGTTTAAAAAGGCGTGAACAAGCCACTAAAACTCCGTCGGAATACCCTAAAATATGAATGGCTTTTTGGTCTTTCCCATCAATGTCTTGATATACGCAGTTTTGCTCCACTACAAACACTTCTGAGCGCAGTTGCAACAATGCATATAGCTCGTCAGTAGTTAATTCGTGAAACGGCTTTATTTTAAATTGAATCATTTTATTTTTAATAGATTGACAAAACTAAACCATTTTACGAGTTGAAACAAAAAACCTTTGTGAAAGTTTATTAAAAATAACACTTTTACAAAGGTTTAAATTATATAAAAAGCAAAGGTTTATCCTTGTATTTTCAGTTTCATTCCGGGTTGAATATTATCTGTTTTCAGATCGTTTTTCTTTTTTAAATCGTCAGTCGTTAAATTCGGAAACTTTTTAGTGATTGAAAAAATAGAATCTCCTTTTTGTACGATGTAATAATCTTCTTTGATTTCAATTTTGCTTTTCGCAGAAGAATATTTATTTTCTGTTGGTTTTTCAGTATTTACAGCAACTGCATTTTCAACTTCTGGTTCAATTATTTCGGTTTTCGGTTTCGGTTTTTTGACGACCTCGTTGACCGTGACTTTTTTGGTAGTTTGTATCACTAAACTTTGTCCGGCATTAATAGTACTCCCTTTAATATTGTTCCATTTCCTTAAATTAACAATACTTACGTTATTTTTGTCGGCAATTTGACTTAGTGTTTCCCCTTTTTTCACTTTATGGAAGTTTTTACTTACTACTTCTTTGGTGCGTTTCTTAAGCACTTCTTCCATCTCCACAGGTTCGTTATTCGCAACTACAAGACTTGCGGCTACTGCTAAAGAATCTTGTTTGGCAATACTGTCGCGTTTTTTAGCTTGTAGTGCTAACTGAAGGTTTCTTTCTTTTTCTTGTTCTAAATATGCTAAATAGCCATATATTTTTTCTTCGTTCGAAACAAAAATCCCAATTTTATTTTTCGGTAAGCGTAAATAAAAATATTCATCGTCAATTGAAGGAATGTATTTTGATTTATAAATTGGATTTAAGTATTCCAATTGTTCCTCTGAAATATCCAATAAATCCGATAATTGCTTAAATGTCATGGCTTGTTTTACCATAACGGTATCGGTTTCAAAATACGTCATTTCTGCTTTTTTAGGCACCAAACCATGTTCTTTTTTAAACTCGTAAATGTACATCGTAGCTAAAAAAGCAGGTAAATAGTTAGCCGTTTCTCTTGGCAAATATTTTCTAATTTCCCAATAATCTGTTTTTCCACCAGAACGTCTAATGGCTTTAGAAACATTTCCAGGTCCGCAATTGTACGAAGCTAAAACCAAACTCCAATCGCCAAAAATAGCATACATATTCATCATATAATGACAAGCCGCTTCGGTTGATTTTATTGGGTCATGACGCTCGTCTACATACGTAGAAATGTTTAATTTGTATTGTTTACCAGTTGCTGGCATGAATTGCCATAAACCACCGGCGCCAACTTTAGATTTTGCTTTAGGCTGTAAAGCCGATTCTACAATAGCTAAATATTTAATTTCTAAAGGCAAATTGTATTTTGATAATTTTTCTTCAAATAATGGAAAATAATATTCTGCTAGCGCCATTTGTCTTTCAAAACTTTTAGTTCTGTTTTTTAAGAACGATTTAATTACGTTTTCCAATGCTGGATTGTATTCAATTACAAATGGAGATTGCACGTCTAATTTTCGTAATCGCTTTTTTAATACTTCCGTGTCTAAGTTATAGGCCACTTTTTCGTCGATATTCATGTTTTCAATATCAAAAAACATTTCATTTGACAAGGTAGCATCAGACAATTCTTTCAGCCATCTTTCGTCGATACAATTACTTGTGGCGTGGTTTGAAAACGTAGCTTTAAGAGAATCTAAATACGATATTTTTGGTGTAAAAAGAGTTGGAATTATATCCTTGCTTTCTTGTGCCAACATTACGTTTGACAGAAAAAAACCAAGGGTTAGTAAAACTAATTTTTTCATGCTTTTATATGTTTTTGCTCCATAAATTCCGGAGTATTTTATCTAAATCATTAATATACAATTACTTGTATAAACGCAAATATATTTTATTTATTGCTAACTACCCAATTTTTAACGTTTAAATTTTCATTTTAACGTTTTTTTAGGGATTTCGTCGGTGATTTTGATTGTTTATTATTGGTTTCAACTAAACAAAAAGGCTATAATCATAGGGCTTTAGATTACTTTAAGCTACTAAACATGTCGGATTACACTTCACATCAAAATTCACAGAATTGGCGATATAACTTATTTCATGAGCTTTGTGGTGTAATTCAATCGCTTTTTCTACCGTGCTTTCATCTGAAACATAAAAAATTGGATTTAAAGTAACTTCTTTGAAGCTTCCGCCTCCGGTTGCGTTTTCAATCATAGTTCCTGAAGCATTGTCAGTATATGCCGTAACGACAATTCCTTCCAACGAACACAAGTATAGGTAGGAAAGCATATGACAAGAAGAAATGGCAGAAACTAATAAATCTTCAGGATTTAATTTCGATTTGTCGCCAACGGCAGGATTATCTGTTGTTAGGAATAATTCAGGTTTACCTTGAATGCTAACCGTGTGGCTACGATCGTATGTTCGAACGTTTTTGGTTCCTTCTCCTGTATTGCCTGTCCATTTCGTAGTTAGCTTATAATTGTGCTCGTGTGTCATTTTAACTATATTTATTGTTCCTCAAATATCGATGGCTTCTATGGTTTATATCCTGAAGTTCATTCTCATATCAATAATTTCTGATTTTGATAAGCAAATGCCAATAATCATTTCATTTTTAATATTCTAAAACAACAATTAACTTAAAATAGCAGCAATACCTGGTAACGTTTTTCCTTCTAACATTTCCAACATCGCGCCGCCACCTGTAGAAACGTAGCTCATTTTGTCTTCTAAACCAAATTGTTTTACCGCAGCAACACTATCACCACCTCCAACTAAAGAGAAACAGCCGTTTTTAGTAGATTTGGCAATAAAATCGCCAAGGGAAATGGTTCCGTTAGCAAACGTTGGCAATTCAAACACACCGATTGGTCCATTCCAAAGTATGGTTTTTGAGTTTAAAACTACTTCTTTAAATTGCTCTAATGTTTTTGGACCCGCATCTAAACCTTGCCATCCAGCAGGGATTTCAGCCACATTTACTACTTGTGTATTCGCATCATTAGAAAACGCATCAGCGGCTAAAACATCTACAGGTAAATGAATTTTTACACCTTTTGCCGTAGCTTGTTTCATAATGTCTAAAGCCAAATCCATTTTGTCGTCTTCACAAATAGAATCGCCGATATTTCCGCCCATCGCTTTAATGAAGGTAAACGTCATTCCGCCACCAATAATCATATGGTCTACTTTGTCTAAAATGTTTTCAATAATGGTGATTTTAGAAGACACT
>NZ_JBEIET010000032.1:0-18939 GCF_040382755.1 Flavobacterium sp. | reverse complement strand
TTTTTCGGGAATATAATGCCAAAAATATCCTAAAAACATCAAAATAAATACATTTTGATAGCCTTGAATTATGGTAAACCACTGATTGAAATCAAAAGTTACTTTTCCGATATTCTGAATAATTTGTAATGCAATTGTAAAATCTTTTGCTCGAAAGAAAATCCAACAAAACGCTACAAAATGAAAGGTTACAAGAATTCCAATAACTTTTAAAAATGGCGTTAAAAAGAATATTTTACGCTTTGACGGCGGATAATATTCTAAAAATATTTTATGAATAGCAAGAGCCATACCGTGTAAAGCACCCCAAATTATAAATCGCAAACTGGCTCCGTGCCATAAACCACCTAATAGCATAGTTGTCATTAAATTCACGTTGGTGTACATCGTTTTTTCTTTTTCTCTTGAAAATAAAAAAGTAAAAACAAAGACTATAGCTGATGCTACAGCTATTAGTAATGGTATATTACTTGTTTTAGAAAAAGAAACACCCCATACAATAGCACCTATAAAAAACAAACTTGGAAATAAAAATCCTGCAAAAGTTCCGTACCGATTTCCTCCTACAGAAATATATAAAAAATCCTTTAACCAAGTGGATAAAGAAATGTGCCAACGTCGCCAAAAATCTGTAATAGATGTTGATTTATATGGTGAACGGAAGTTGGTTGGTAATTTGAAACCTAACAATAATGCTACACCAATTGCCATATCTGAATATCCAGAAAAATCGCAATAAATTTGAATCGTATAGCCATAAGAAGCCATTAAATTTTCGAAAGGTGTGTAACTATTTGGTAAATCGAAAACACGATCTACGAAGTTTAACGAAATATAATCTGAGATGACTGTTTTCTTTATCAATCCTCCAATTATCAATAGAAATGCTCGATTAATATCATCTTGCGTTACATTTAATTTTTGATAAATTTGAGGTAAAAAATCTTTTGCTCTTACAATAGGTCCCGCCACTAATTGTGGAAAAAAGGAAACGAAAAACAAATAATCTACAAAACGTTTAGTAGGTTCTATTTCTTTTCTATAGACTTCAATAATGTAACTTATCGATTGAAAGGTGTAAAATGAAATTCCTACAGGTAAAATCACATCAAAAAACGCAAATTTTTCTCCAGTAACGTTGTTGGTAATGTCTACTAAAAAATTACTGTATTTAAAGTAGCCTAAAAATCCTAAATTTAGAATAATACTAAATGTTAAACATAATTTTTTATAAAAAACACTTGAAGTACGATGAACTAAATTTCCTAAATTATAATCGACCACTGCCGAACCTAAAAGTAATAAAAAATAAATTCCGCTTGACTTATAATAGAAAAACAGTGAAAATAAAATTACATAAACCATTCGCAAAGTGTCTGCTTTTTTTAGCAAAATGTACCAAAAATAAAACACCAAAAACAAACCTAAAAATAAGCCCGTATTAAAAAGCAATGGCTCTTTTTCATTGTAAACAAACCATTTTTCAATTACTTCAGGAGTAATTTTACCTATATTTTTATAAAACCATTCTTGCAACACAGTCTCTTATTTTTCAGATTTATATAATTCGTAGGATTGAATAAACGCATCGAAAAACAATTCGCCCTGTTTATCATAACCGGTATTAGAATAATGCACTTTATCTCTTGCCATTAATCCCATTCTTGAATTCATTATAATATTTTTATTTCCACCAAAAACATCTAATAAATTCCAAACTGCATAGTTTTCTGCTGCAGCCATTTCAATAATTTTTTCGGCATATTTTTCTATGTAAATATTTTGAGATTTTCCGTGCAATAGAGAAGGCGGTGGCGTAGTAACTAAAATAGAAGCTTCTGGACATTTTAGTTTAATGCCGTCAATCATTGTTTTTAAGTTGCCAAAATAAGTAGGAATATCTTGTTTATCAAAACTTTCGTTTGTTCCCAAAGAAATTACATACAAATCGGCTTCAAGTGCTGGTAATTGTTCGAAAAACAAAGGAAACTTATTAAAATCGCTACTTTTTGCACCATTTACTCCTATTGAACTATAGGTAATTCCTACGTTGTCATTTTCTAAAATTAAACCATTTAAAGCAAATTCAGAATTATTTTCATTTCCAATAATGGTAATTTTATCGATAGGTTTTTCGGAAGTATAGGAATTGTATAATGGTGTATTCTCTAAAACAATAGGCTCGTAAACATACTTTACAGTTGAAACAGTTTTGTAAGTGGTTACTGTTTTTCCACCAGGAATTTTTAAAATTTTTCCATCTCTAATATTATCAGATGTCAATCCGTTAGCTGTTTTTAATTGTTTTAATGAAATATTATATTTATCTGCAATCACGCCTAAAACTTCACCCGGTTTTACTTTATGAGAACTTATTGCTGGTGTTTTAACAGCTACTTTTTCTTGCGTGGTAAAACTTTTTTTAGCAAATGACACATTAAAAATATTTTCGTTTTTAGGCGAAATGACTTTTAATTTTGTGAAATCGAATTGTGAATCTTTTACTAACATATCAATATGAAAGGTTTTATCCTTGGGTTGAAATGATATCCCACTCACGCCAACAGGTTTTGAAGTATCAGCATATAAATTTCGCGACGCAGAAAATCCGCCAGATCCTGTAAATTTAATAGGCGAACTATTATTTGTATTTGCTAAACTATATGGAAATGTAAAACCGAAACCAGCATTTCCAAAAATTTGCTGCATACGATATCTAATTTTTCCAGTAAATAAATCCGCTTGTATGTGCGAATCACCTATATGAACTATTCGTACTTTTCTATCTTGGTTTTCTTCTAATTGGTATAATTTTTCAAAAATAGCTGTTAGCGCTTTTTCGTTAGAAATTACATTATTAAACGCTTCAAAATTAGCAGTATCAATAGCAACTGTAGCACTATCAATTTCTACTTTTACAGAATCGATTTGCGAAAAACCAAGTGTAGTAAAAAATAATATGTATATAAATTTATTCATTTAAAGTGTCTTTTGTTACTGGTACCGAATCTAATACCTTTGTTTTTGGTTGTTTTTTTTGCTTAGCTAAAGCACGTAATCGTTTGTACTCAATGTAACCCGTATCTATTTGTTTATAAATAAGTTTTGCAATTTCTTTAGCACCTCTGTGATTAAAGTGCGTATAATCTTTATTGGCTTTTGCAGGTACATTTTCTACCCATTTCACCATAGAACCATCGCCACCCATTAGAGTATATAAATTTACTAAGCCGGCTTCAGATTTAACTGCATATCGTTTCTGAGCCATAATTAAAGGAGCAACGGCAGAATCTGATTTCATTTGCATATCGTACTTTGTAGATTTATCAGCCGTTGTAATAATTAAAATTGCGGCACCTGGGAAACATTTTTTGATATGATTTACAACAGAAGTCATTTTTCTTTCATACCAAGAATAATTTAATGATCCGTAATTTAAAACGTTTGTTCCAAATTGTAGAATAATTAAATCGTATCCTAACTTTTGCTGAAATGCATTCATCAAATCTATATTGAATGAACCTAACGGCAAACCAGAGTTACCTCGAGAAGAAAAATTATCAACGTGAATTCCTTTTCCATCATCGAAATTAAATCCGTAAAACGGGATGGAATCGGCATTTATAAAATTGACTTTAACTTTATTTACAGAATTTCCAATTTGTGTTGTATTTAAAATAGCGTTTGGAGAAAGTTTTTTATAAATAGTATCTTTTCCAATAACTTGACGTAACATTCCTTTTTTATTTTTGGAACTTCCATAAAAAAGCGTAGGATTATTTAAAGTTGTTGAAAAACGATTTCTTCCTGCTTTATATTTTACCCAAGTAGGATTTGCCGTATCTTTTGCAAAGAAAACAGCGCCATTCACTCCAAATGAACGCAATGGGCTTTTTGTTTTTAAATACGATTGCGATTTCCAGTTTGGTGAAAATTCGTGAATAACTGAACCTCTTGAAGCTGCAGATTCTGATGAAATGTTTACAAACCCAACGCCTTCTCCACCAAAAATACTTTGAAATTGAGTACGCACATCTTGAACAATAAGATCGCCATCTGTCATTGAATCTCCAAAATAAGCAATTCGGGCTTTTCCTTTTTTATTGGTTTCTAATTGGTATAACTTTTCAAAAAAGGGAATTAGGTATTGATATCCTTTATACTGTTCAAATTTTTCACTTGAAAATTTAATTCCTAACGGATTTGAAACAAAAGAAATGGTTTTGTTTGTTAAAGTGTCTTCTTCAGAAAGATTTCCGGCTTCAGCTACAGCTTCTAACATCAAACTATCCACTACAATATTTTTATTATTTATTGAAGCGTCTGGAAATAATTTTTTAGGCAAAAACGATTTAAACCCAATAAAAGACACAATTGCAATTACTACAATTAGCCAGGATTGAAAAAAATAAGACTTGTTTTGTTTCACTTTAATTATTTATATTATTTCAAAATTCGTTAATCAAAATTCATTGTTCAATATTTTTAAACTTGGAACACTCAAATTAGTATGTTGACTTCGAGTGCCTCAGTCAACACGAGTGCCTCAGTCAACACGAGTGCCTCAGTTAACACGAGAAATTCAACCTGTATGTTGACTTCGAGAACCTCAGTCAACAACTAAGCTCAGTCAACATTTAACCTCAACCAATAAAACGACAACTGAGTCAGTCGAAAACGTTTATCAAATCAATAGAAAACGGTAACTGAGGCTCTCGAAGTTACATTCTCTCAGGAACGTTAATTCCTAATAATCCAAAAGCATTTTTAATTACTTGGCTTACAGATTTTGACAGTTGTACTCTAAATACTTTTTTGTCTAAATTATCTTCTCCTAAAATCGACACGTTTTGATAAAACGAATTGAATTCTTTGACCAAATCGTAAGTGTAATTCGCAATTAATGCTGGGCTATGATTTTCAGCAGCACTTTGAATTACTTCAGGAAATAATTGTACTTGTTTTATTAATTCTTTTTCTTTTTCGTGTAATTCCAAAAGTTTTGATTCGGAACTATAATCGAAAGTTGCTTTTCTTAAAATCGATTGAATTCGAGCATAAGTATATTGAATAAAAGGTCCTGTGTTTCCATTAAAATCTACCGATTCTTCTGGATTAAACATCATTTGTTTTTTCGGATCTACTTTTAACATATAATATTTTAGAGCACCCAAGCCTATGGTTTTGTATAAACTCGCTTTTTCTTCTTCAGAATAACCATCTAATTTTCCTAAATCCTCAGAAATTTGTTGTGCTGTTGTAGTCATTTCTGCCATTAAATCGTCTGCATCAACAACAGTTCCTTCACGTGATTTCATTTTTCCAGAAGGTAATTCTACCATTCCGTATGATAAATGGAATAAATTTTCAGCCCATTCGTATCCTAATTTTTTAAGAATTAAGAACAATACTTTAAAATGATAATCTTGTTCATTTCCAACCGTATACACCATTCCTCCAATGTCTGAAAAATCTCTAACACGCTGAATTGCCGTTCCGATATCTTGCGTCATATACACAGAAGTTCCATCTGAACGCAATACAATTTTTTCGTCTAAGCCATCAGCCGTTAAATCAATCCAAACTGAACCATCTTCTTTTTTAAAGAAAACACCACGACTTAAACCTTCTTCCACAACATCTTTTCCTAACAAATAGGTATTACTTTCGTAATAATAACTGTCGAAATCTACTCCTAAATTTGTATATGTTACGGAAAATCCATCGTACACCCACTGGTTCATCGTTTTCCAAAGTTCAATTACGTCTGGTTTCCCATTTTCCCAATCTAAAAGCATTTGTTGCGCTTCTAAAATAAGTGGCGCTTGTTTTTTGGCTTCCTCTTCTGTTTTTCCTTCCGCCATTAAAGAAGCAATTTCAACTTTGTATGCTTTATCAAATTCCACATAAAAATTACCAACCAATTTATCGCCTTTTAAACCTGTTGAATTTGGTGTTTGTCCATTTCCGAATTTTTGCCAAGCCAACATCGATTTACAAATATGAATTCCTCTGTCGTTGATAATTTGAGTTTTATATACTTTTTTACCAGACGCTTTTATAATTTCAGCAACTGAATATCCCAATAAATTGTTTCTAATATGACCTAAATGCAAGGGTTTGTTTGTATTTGGCGAAGAATATTCTACCATTACTGCTTTTTCACCTTCCGTAGGCGTTACAAAGCCATACGAATTATCATTTTTTATACTATTGAAATAAGTAACATAATATTCATCTGAAATTACTAAATTTAAAAAACCAGCAACTACATTAAATTTTGATACCACAGCAACGTTTTCAACTAAATACTCACCTATTTTAGTTCCTATTTCTAGAGGATTTAGCTTCGCTCTGTTCGGCATTGCCTCGAGTCCATTAATCTGTTTTACCAACGGAAAAACCACCATAGTAATATCGCCTTCAAAATCTTTTTTAGTAGCTTGAAATTCAACTTTTTCAATGGAAATTTGAAACAGTTGCGCTACTGCATTTTTTATAGGTTGTAAAAGAATTTCTTGTAATAACATAATCGTGTTTTTAATAGCGTGCAAAGATAGAATTTTTAACCAATTGAAAAGTTCATTTGTAACAAAAATGCACAAATTTTGTCTAATGTACAAAATTCATATTCCACGTCGTAATTTCTCTTCCATTTTTTGAGAAATAATTGAGGTAATTTATTTGCACAAAACATTAAAAAAATTATGAGATTAAAACACATTTTCAGCGCCTTATTAGTTGTATTTTCAACTTTAACTTTAGTAGCTCAACAAAACAATCCTGGAATTATTAGAGGAAAAATCATTGATAAAACATCAAACGAACCAGTTGGATATTCTACCGTTAGCATATTAGAAGGTCAAAAACCTATAGCCGCCATTTCAACAAAAGAAGACGGAAGCTTTGAAATAAAAAATTTAGAATTGAAAAGCTATGTTTTAAAAGTCAACTTTATCGGATATATGGACGCGTCAAGAACGATTACTTTATCGGAAGAAAATAAAGAAATTAACCTTGGAAATATTACATTAGAATCAAATGCCAATACTATTGAAACGGTATCTATTGTAAAAGAACGCTCTACTATCGAACAAAAAGCAGACAGAAAAGTAGTGACTATTGGTAAAGATTTAATTGCCTCTGGAACTACTGCTTCAGAAATTTTTAATAACATTCCAACTGTAAGTATTGATCCACAAACCAAGGAATTGAGCTTACGTGGCAACAGCAATGTTAGAGTTTTAATAGACGGAAAACCAACCAATATTGATGCGGGACAGCTATTACAACAAATCCCATCAGCTTCCATAAAACAAGTAGAATTAATAACCAACCCATCTTCTAAATACAATCCAGAAGGAAATAGTGGAATTATTAATATTATTTTAAATAAAAACACGCAAAACGGATTTAACGGAAGTATAACCTCTGGCTATACATTTGGAATTACACCGAAAACAAATCAGTCGTTAAATTTAAATTATAAAGTAGGAAAAGTTAATTTTTATACGAATTATGGCTTCAATCACGGAAGAAATAGAAGCTTTGGATTTGTAGAAGCAGACCGTCCGAATTTAGAAAACCGACAAGATTTCAATTTTGCCAATACCAACACGTCGCATTTAGCGAAAATTGGTATAGATTATTATATTAATGATAATAATACTTTATCGTTTTTTACCAACTGGAATGTTGCAGATGGAAAAGGAAATTCAAATACAAATATAAATTATTACAATAATACTACGTTTGCAGATGAACTTCAAACCATTACAAATAATAGCGGAAACATTACACAAACCTATGATTTAAACTACAAACATAACTTTAAGAAAAAAGGCGAATTAATTGAGTTTCAAGCAAATTATGCCAAGACTTCAAGTGAAGATATCTCCTATTTTAGAAACAATGGCGTATTAAGATTAAATGACATAGACAGCAAAACGAATTATGCGCAATTTAATATAGATTATACGAATCCAATAGACGAAAACTCAAAAATTGAAATGGGTTTTGAAAGCAGAATTCAAGATGGGCAAAACAATTTCTATAATGAATCGCAGGCATTTTATGGTACTAATCCGTTTACTTTTAACAGAAACATTCACGCGATTTATACCAACTATAGCAAATCATTTGGCAAATTTAGTGCCCAAGTTGGCGTTAGAATCGAAGAATATACTTTAGATGCGAAATTTGAAAGAAATGAAAGAAATCCAAATTATTTTGAATCCACTTCGGTTGCAGATGAAATATTTACAGCGTATCCATCAGCTTACTTGTCTTATAAATTAGATGATAATAATACGTTTAATTTAAATTATACCCGAAGAGTAGATCGCCCGAGTATAGGACAAATAAATCCTATTAGAGAATGGACCACACCTTTGTTAGAATCAAGAGGTAATCCTGCTTTAGAACCTCAATTCACGAATTCATTCGAAATTAATCACACCAAAATTTTCAGTTTAGGAAGTGTGACTTCTGCGGTATTTTACCGATTAATTAATGCTGAAATTTCAAGAGTTATTTTTCCAAATCCATTAAACAACATTCAAAATATTATGTCGTTTGATAATTTTGACAACAACAGTCAATTAGGTGCAGAAATTAATGCTAATTTAAAATTAACAAAATGGTGGTCAACCAACGCAAGTGCAGATGTGTATTACAAAACCGTTCGAGGAACCGTAACTAACATCAACACCAATTTACCAGAAAATAAAGAAATAAACGTAACCACATTTAATACGCGATTAAACAACACATTTACTGCTACAAAAAAATTACGATTTAATTTATTTGGAATGTACAGAAGTCGCGATTTAGGATTGCAATATTTAAGAACGCCAATGTATCGAGTAGATTTTGGAGCAAATTATAGTGTTTTAAGCGGTAAAGGAACCCTTTCTGCAAGAATGAATGATATGTTTAGAACACAATTTTTCGGATTCAATGGAAACATTCCGTTCCGTCAAGATGGAGAATTTAGATTTGAAAGCAGAACCTTTTATGTAGGTTTCAATTATAATTTTGGTAGCGGTAAAAACAAAGAACTTCAACGCAAACAACGTGAAAAAAACGAAACCCAAGGTGGAGGAATGTTTTAATTTTTAGGTATTGGGTGTTGGGCTTAAGGCATTAGGCATTAGGCATTAGGCATTAGGCAAAAATAAAAAAAGCGTTCAGAAGTTTCTGAACGCTTTTTTTATTATCTATTTTCTATATTCAAAAAAAATTACCATCTAATAATCACGCTTCCCCAAGTAAAACCAGAACCAAATGCAGCTAAAACAACTACATCGCCACTTTTAATTTTACCTTTTTCCCAAGCTTCTGTTAAAGCAATCGGAATAGATGCGGCGGTAGTATTTCCATAATTCATTATGTTATTGTACACTTGGTCGTCAGATAATTTAAATTTCTGCTGAATGAACTGTGAAATCCTTAGATTCGCTTGGTGCGGTACTAATAAATCAATATCTGAAACTTGTAAATCATTGGCTTGTAAACCTTCATTAATGACTTCACTAAAACGAACTACCGCATTTTTAAATACAAATTGCCCATTCATATAAGGAAAATAACTTTCATCATTTGGATCATTATCTGCAATAATATCAGTAACCCAGCGTTTTCCCATTCCTGGTGCAATAAGAGCTAATTCTTCTGCGTGTTGTCCTTCGGAATGTAAATGAGTTGATAAAATTCCTTTATTCAAATCTTCTTCTCTTGAAAGCACGGCTGCTCCTGCTCCATCTCCAAAAATGACTGAAACACCTCTGCCTTTATCAGACATATCTAATCCGGTAGAATGAACTTCGGAACCAATTACCAAAATATTTTTATACATTCCTGTCTTGATATATTGATCAGCAATTGAAATGGCATACACAAAACCAGAACATTGATTTCTAACATCTAAGGCCCCAACTGTCTTTAAACCTAAATCGCGTTGCACCAAAACACCAGGTCCTGGAAAATAATAATCTGGTGAAAGTGTGGCAAAAATTACAAAATCAATATCTTCTTTAGCAACATTTGCACGCTGTATTGCTATTTCTGCAGCTTTTACACCCATAGAAGTAGTGGTGTCTTCTCCTCTAATAATATGACGACGCTCTTTAATTCCTGTTCTTTCCTGAATCCATTCGTCATTGGTATCCATTATTTTGGATAAATCATCATTTGTTACAATGTTTTCTGGCACATAATAACCTAAGCCCGATATTTTTGAGTGGTACATTTTATTCGATTTATTAAGCAAATTTAAGAAAAATATGCTATATTTTATTATTTATATTGTGGCAACTATTCCTTAATTTTAAGATTGATGATACTGTGTTTCTCAATTTTAAATTCTGACTCAAAAAAAACAAGTTGATTTTCAAATTTGGCTTCAATTAAATAATATTTGCCTTTAAAATAGGAAGAAATTACCTCAACTTGAATGTCAGATTTTTCTACAATTTGCAATTGATTGGGATAAATTAACTGCATTTTTCCATTTATTTCAATTTCATTTACCTCACCAAATAAAGCAGCAGTATATGGATATTTAGGTTGGTTATATAATTCAAAAGGAGTTGCTTTTTCTAAAATAGTAGTATCTTTTAAAACAATAACCTCATCTGAAAATGACAACACATCGTTAATGTCGTGACTTGCAACAAGAGTTGTAATTTGTTTTTCTTTTAAATATTGAAATATTTTTCTTCTTAATTTGTTTTTTCTGAAATTATCAATGTGCGAAAATGGCTCGTCTAAAAGTAATACTTCTGGTTCTTGCGCTAAAACTCTTGCCAACGCCACACGCTGCATTTGTCCGCCGCTTAGAAACTTGGCTTTCACGTGCTTAAATTCAGACATTTCAACCAAATTTAAAAGTTCATCTATTCGATTTTGTTTTTCTTTTGGATAAAAATTTGATAAAAATTTCCCTACGTTTTCTCCTACTGTAATAAATGGCATTAAATCGAAATCTTGTGCTAAATATTTCATAAAAGGCATTCCTGGTACAAGATGAAATTTCGGACCTAAAACAGGTTCTGACTTCCAAGAAATATTACCTTCATCGCAGTCATAAAGTCCGTAAATTAATTTCAATAAAGTACTTTTACCACAACCACTTTCTCCAATAATGGCTAATTGTTGTCCTTTATCTAATGAAAATGTTAGATTTTGTAATATAATTTTTTCTTTATACGAAAAAGAAGGAATGGCTACGTGAAGCATTTGCGAATAGTAAGAAAATAATTCTAAAAATAAAGTGTAAATATATTACTTTAAATGTAACCAAAAAAATATGATGTTTTTAATGAAATAAAAATGTCAATTTGTCAGCAAAAACAAAATTGGTACTTAATTTGACTATTCATAATCATTAATTTAATTAAAACAAACATCATATGACATCAGGAAAAATTAATGTTTCAGTGGAGAATATTTTCCCATTGATTAAAAAATTTTTGTACAGCGATCACGAGATTTTTCTTCGTGAATTAATTTCTAACGGAACCGATGCCACTTTAAAATTAAAACATCTTACCAGCATTGGTGAAGCAAAAACGGAATACGGAAATCCGATTATAGAAATTAAAATTGATAAGGAAGGTAAAAAACTTCACATTATCGACCAAGGTATTGGTATGACTTCAGACGAAGTAGAAAAATACATCAACCAATTGGCGTTTTCGGGTGCAGAAGAATTTTTAAATAAATATGAAGATTCTGCTAAAGATTCTGGAATTATTGGACATTTTGGTTTAGGATTTTACTCTGCTTTTATGGTAGCGTCTAAAGTTGAAATTTTTACAAAATCATTTAAAGACGAGCCAGCTGCGCATTGGACTTGCGATGGAAGTCCTGAATTTACTTTAGAACCACATACTAAAACGGATAGAGGTACAGAAATTGTATTACACATTGCAGAAGATTCATTGGAGTTTTTAGAAGAATATAAAATCCGTGAGTTACTTACTAAGTACAATAAATTTATGCCGATTCCAATAAAATTTGGAACTAAAAAAGAAGCATTGCCAAAACCAGATGATGCTGGAGACGATTATAAAGCGGAATATATTGATGTAGATAATTTCATAAACAACCCAAATCCAGCTTGGACGAAACAACCAAGTGAGTTGTCTGATGAAGATTATAAAAGCTTTTATAGAGAATTGTATCCTTCACAATTTGAAGAACCTTTATTTCACATTCATTTAAATGTAGATTTTCCTTTTAATTTAACGGGTATTTTATATTTTCCAAAATTAGGTTCCGACTTACAAATTCAGAAAGACAAAATTCAACTATATCAAAATCAAGTTTTCGTAACGGATAATGTGGAAGGAATTGTACCCGAATTTTTATTAATGCTTAAAGGTGTGGTAGATTCGCCAGATATTCCTTTAAACGTTTCACGTTCTGGCCTACAAGCCGATAGTAATGTGAAGAAAATTTCAAATTATATTACACGAAAAGTGGCCGATAAATTGAAATCGTTATTTAATGAAAATAGAGAAGATTTTGAAGCTAAATGGAGCGATATTAAAATTGTTTTAGAATACGGAATGCTTTCTGAACCAAAATTCTATGAAAAATCGGGTGATTTTGTTTTATATCCTACAACTGAAAACAAATATTACACGTTAGCAGAATTAAAAGAAGCAACTAGAGATTTACAAACAGATAAAGATGGAAAATTAGTTGTTTTATATGCTTCAAACAAAGAAACACAACACAGTTACATTGATATCGCCACAAGCAAAGGATATCAAGTATTACTTTTAGATTCTCCAATTGTGTCGCATTTAATTCAGAAATTAGAAGCAGACAATGAAAATCTGACTTTTGCACGAGTTGATGCCGATCATATCGATAAGTTAATCAATAAAGAAGAAACACAAATTTCTAAATTATCAGATGCTGAAAAAGAAACCTTAAAAACTTCTTTAGAAGCAGTAGTTCCTAAAGCGTATTCTGTTCAATTAGAATCATTAGATAGTGATGCTACGCCATTTATAATTACGCAACCCGAATTTATGCGTCGAATGAAAGAAATGAGTCAAAGCGGCGGCGGCGGAATGTTTGGAATGAGCAATATGCCCGAAATGTATAATTTAGTGGTAAATGCCAATTCGGAATTAGCTACTTCAATTTTACAAGCTAATGAAGAAAATCAAAAAGAATTAGTAAAAAACGCATTAGATTTAGCTAAACTATCTCAAGGTTTATTAAAAGGTGAAGAATTAACTGCTTTTGTAAAAAGAAGTTTTGAAACCTTAAAATAATAAGCAATACAAATTTTATAAATCCTGACAGTTGATTTTTCTGTCAGGATTTTTTTTATGAAATGATAAAATAAATATAACTCAAAAAATTAATTCCCGATAACTGTTCCTTCTTCCTTTTTGTCGTCTTTAAGTATGTTTTGTTCTATTTTTGCTGCCTTATTTTTTGTTGGTAATTTGTAATTTATGGTAAAACCAAATTTTCGAGTATCACTTTTATTGTAAGATAATAATGGATCGTTTATTGGTCGGAACAAACTTCTATTCATATTAAAAATATCATCTCCAAAAATAGTTACCGTTAATTGATCTTTTAGGAACTTCTTACTAAAAGTCATATCTAAATAATTATTAAATGGTTTGTCGGCAACAAAATAAAAGTAATTTCCACCTGAAGTGATGAAACCAAATTCGGTAATAAATTTAATGTCTTTTGGTAAAATTATTTGCGACATTAAATTTAAATTCCAAAAACCTTTTGTTGTAACATTGGGAATTTGATGCAATTGATATCCTGTATATAGGTATAAAAAGTTGATTTTGTCTGGATTAAAATCAAATTTCATCGTTTCTTTTAATCCTTTTGTAAATAGCATATATGGCAGAGGAAGTGCAAAATTAAAGTTATGTATTTTAACTTCCGATACGTTAAAATTACTGCTTTGAACTAAATTTCCATTTAAACTAACTTGTTGAACCACCTGATTTTTTGCACTACTTAAGTTGTACCCTAAATAAGCATAATCAAAAGCACTTATTTTAACTTCAAAATTATCAAAAATTGTTGGTTGTAAATTTGGATTTCCAACCGAATTTAAATTCTGATTTTGATATGTGGTGTTGTTCGGATTTAATGCAGAAGTAGATGGCAATGTAATTTTCTTGTTGTAATTCATATTTAAGAAAATTTGTGGCGAAATATTATATTGTACCGTAGCGTTTGGAAACCATCTAAATTGGTCAAACGGAATTAAATCTGCGGTGGTTGTTTTTCCGTTAATTTCATATTTTTCGGCTCTGGAACCTAAAATAAAATCGAACTTATTGTATTTTGCTTGAAACTCTAAATAAGTGGAAGCAGTTGTTCTTTGATATTCTAAATTTATGCTTCCAAAATTTTTAGCTTCAAAAAGTAGTTTTTCATATAAGGCACCAAAACTAACTTTTCCTTCATCTAAAATTCGTAAGCCTTGTGAATAGTCAAATTTTCCGTTATAATAATTTTGGTTCGAAAAATTATCCAAAACAGCATTTCTAAAAACGTTTGAAAACAAATTGAAATCATTTTTATTGTTGTTGTAATTAAAAACAAAATCTAATTTTTGACTTTTATCATCAAATCTTTTCTGATACGTTATTGTAGCATCTTGTCGAGTATTATGAGATTTTCCTTTATCTGAAGTAACAAATCCTAAACCAAAACCTTCTGTTTCACTATCGCTGTTTGCCACATTAATATCATAATTCAACAATAACCTATCTTTATTAATATCAAAAGTAATCCCAGATTTTAAAAATTGCGATCGATTTATCTTATCACTTTCTACTTTTGATAAAATAGTGTTAGAACTGGTATTTAAAAATTCGGACCAAGTGGCGTTTTCACGATAATTTTGTCCAAAATTTAATTGCCACCCAAAATATTTATTCTTAGCATTTAACAACACACTATTATACGTTCTAAAACGTGAAGTATCGTAAGTATTAAAAGCCGAACTACTCGTATAAGTAGCACTTAAGTATTTTTTTGCGTTTCTATTTGTAATAATATTTAAAATCGCACCACCCGAGGTAGCAGGAAATTCAGCTCCTGGCTGCGTAATTACTTCAATTCGTTCTACAGAATTAGCGGGCATTCCTTCTAAAAAAGAATTTAATTCTAAACTTGAAATATTTAATGGTCTTCCATCTAAAAAAACCTCTAATTGTTTTCCTTGATACATCATTCCCGCCACATCTGAAGAAATTAAACCTGGCAATTGCTTGATGGTTTCCATTAAAGTTCCCGCGTTTAAATTCGGTTGATCCGAGATATTAAAAATAGTTCGATCTGGTTTTTGCTCAATGGCTTTTTTCTGTTTAATAATTTTAACTTCTTCAATCTGATTTTCTTTTTGAATATCGTCTTTTTTTACTTTTGTGGTATCTTGAGCAAAAGCAAAAAAAACAAAACAAGTGGAAAATAAGAAATTTAGAATAAGCTTTTTCATAAAAAATAAATAAATATTTGAATTTAATTACTTGTAAGACGAAAAAATGAGCAAAAAGTTACACTATATTTTACATAAAAAAGTATCTTTAAACTTTATTAATTTAAATTAAAATTACTTCTGATGAATCTTTCTATTGAAACTCCAGCATTATTGTTTTCAGCTACTTCATTAATTTTATTAGCTTATACCAATAGATTTTTAACCATTGCTCAGATTGTACGAAGTTTAAAGAAAAACTACGACCAAGACCAAAACAAGTCTATTTTAGTTGAAAT
This sequence comes from Flavobacterium sp., assembly GCF_040382755.1. Taxonomy (GTDB): domain Bacteria; phylum Bacteroidota; class Bacteroidia; order Flavobacteriales; family Flavobacteriaceae; genus Flavobacterium. The sequence goes on along the minus strand of NZ_JBEIET010000032.1, from coordinate 3,159 downwards.
TAAAAACCTTAATCAAAGAATCACATTAATTAGATATATGCAACTTTTTGGTGTATTGTGTTTGTTTTTGTCTGTTTTTGCTATGTTTTTACTGTTTTTAAACTATGAAACTGCTGGGATTTATATTTTTGGAATCAGTTTATTGTCGTTACTTATTTCATTAGGTATTTCGTTTTGGGAAATTAGCATTTCTGTAAATGCGCTTCGAATTCATCTTAAAGATTTAGTTCAGGACGAAAAAAATTAATCGTCATTTTTATAACTACCTTTGTTGACTTTATAAAAACTGATTAATGAAAAATAATGTACTAAAAGGTGTTTTTCTTGTTGCATTAGGCGCTACCAGCTATGGAATGTTAGCTACGTTTGTAAAATTAGCCTACAAAGACGGCTACACAACGGCTGAAGTAACTTCTTCACAATTTATCTATGGAATTCTTGGAGTATTATTAATTAATTTATTTCAAAAAATAGTTAATAAAGAAAAAGCTCAAAAAGCAAGCTCAAAAAATATTTTCCAACTAATGGTTGCAGGAACTTCATTAGGAATGACAAGCGTATTTTACTATTTGTGTGTAAAATATATTGACGTTTCAATAGCTATTGTACTTCTTATGCAAACCGTGTGGATGGGCGTTTTATTAGAATGGATTTTAGATAAAAAACGACCTTCCAATCAAAAAATAATTTCGGTAGTAATTGTATTATTTGGAACATTTTTAGCTACAAAATTATATGAATTTACAATTCAATTAGATTGGAGAGGCATATTTTGGGGTATTTTAGCTGCAGCTTCATTTACCACAACTATGTTTACAGCAAATAAAGTAGCTTTGGGAATTTCATCCGCACAGCGAAGTTTATATATGCTATTAGGTGGCGCAGTAATTGTATTTACTTTTTCAGCCTTTACACAAGTTGGATCTTTAAACATTGGAATTTTCAAGAATTACGGATTGTTTTTAGCGCTTTTCGGTACAATTATACCACCAATTTTACTAAATGCTGGTTTTCCAAAAACAGGATTGGGTTTAGGAAGTATTGTAGCCTCTTTAGAATTACCAGTTTCAGTTCTTATGGCGTTTTTAATATTAAATGAAAAAGTAGTTATTTGGCAATGGAGTGGCATCGCATTAATTATTTTAGCCATTGTGATTATGAATCTTAATTTTTCAAAAAAGGAACATTAATTCCAAAAAATAGCAATAAATTAGCGGTGTAAATCATCGCTTTTTTTATGCTTAATTTATTTGATAAAGAACCTATATTTTTAAATTTACCCGATGCCGAGTTTATTTATTATCCAAATTTTTTCTCCAAAGAAAAAGCCGATTTATTTTTAGAAACCCTATCTAAAGAAATAGCTTGGCAACAAGATGACATAACCATTTTTGGAAAAAAAATAGCACAACCCAGATTAACAGCACTATACGGTAATGAAGGAAAATCCTATGGATATTCCAATATTGTTATGCAACCTCATCCGTTTAATAGCGCTTTAACCTTCATAAAAGAAGAAATTGAAAGTACTATAAACGAACACTTTACAACAGTTTTACTAAATTATTATAGAAGCGAAAGAGATAGCAATGGTTGGCATGCCGATAACGAAAAAGAATTAGGCAGAGATCCTGTTATCGCTTCCGTAAGTTTTGGAGAAGCAAGAATGTTTCAAATAAAGCACAATACAAAAAAAGAGTTCAAGCAGTCTTTATTATTAGAACACGGTAGTTTATTAGTAATGAAAAATGGTGCTCAAATTCATTATAAACATCAAATTCCAAAAGCCACGCAACCCAAAAACCCAAGAATAAATTTAACTTTCAGAAAAATTCTTTAAAAAAAGCCTCTATTTTTTTGCTTCAAAATATTTTTTTTAATAATATTGAATAATAAATTAAAAATAAGATAGAATAATTAACAAATTATGCTTTTCACTAATGAAAAAAAGTAAAAAGATTGAACTAAATTACGAAGATACAGAACGTGTAATTAGTATGGCTCAAGAGGAAAAAAAGCCTTTTGAAGTAATTAAAGAAGAATTTGGTATTTCCGAAAGTGAAGTAACCGAAATTATGCGAAAAAAACTTTCTAAAGATAATTTTGAACTTTGGAAAAAGAAAGTTGCAGCAGGAAAACCCAAACCAAAAGCATTTAAAACCAATGTTTTAGATGACGACATAGACGATTTAGATAGCAAATATTATTTCAAAAATAAATTCGATTAATAAAAATCCTGTCTGATTAGTATCACGACAGGATTTTTTTTGTAACAATTTTTAGCGTTTAGCTACTTATTCAATATATAAAAAAATAAAAATGAAAAAAATAGTACTTACCCTAAGTTGCGCCATTTTTTTAATGAGTTGTAAAACATCTAATGTTACTTCAACTGTAAAAAATGATGTTTCTGTTAGCATTGATTTAGTAAATGTAATTGACGACAAAGTAAAAGTTACAATAATTAATCCTACAATTACAACTGAAACTACCACGTTTAACATTCCTAAAATTGTTCCAGGAACCTATTCTGAAGACAATTACGGAAGATTTGTGGACAATGTTAAAGCGTTTGACAAAAAGGGAAATCCTTTAAAAATTGCTAAAATGGATGAAAATTCATACACCATTTACGAAGCAACTAAATTAGCCAAAGTAACCTATAATGTGAGTGACACTTTCGATACAGAAGGCGGAGCTGGTTTTGGTGAAAGTGAAGATATATTTTCACCTGCAGGAACAAACATTAAAGTTGGAGAAAACTTTATGCTTAACACGCACGGTTTTGTAGGCTATTTTGAAGGAAAATCCGAAATCCCTTATACTGTTGAAATAAAACATCCGGCAACTTTATGGGGAGCTACTTCATTAGTTGATACCAATCCAAGTAATGAAGTTGATATCTTTACCGCCGAAAGATATGGTGCTTTAGTGGACAACCCGATAATGTATTCTAAACCAGATTATACAGAGTTTAATGTTGAAGGAATGGATATTGTAATCAGTGTTTATTCTCCGAATGGAAAACATAAAGCGGCTGATATAACTCCAGAAACTGAAAAGTTTATGAGAGCTCAAAAAAAGTTCTTAGGTAAATTTAACGCCAATAAAAAATATACGGTATTGTTATATCTTTCTGATCTGGCAGCTAAAGATGCA
>NZ_JBEIET010000031.1:0-20856 GCF_040382755.1 Flavobacterium sp. | reverse complement strand
CTTTGGAAACCACTTGCGGGCGTTAACGTATTTCTGAATTTTAAATATTGTTCAGGTTCCATGCCTTCTTTCATAATATCAAAAGAAGTGGTTAACATATCAAAATAGCGGCTAATTCTGTTTAATCTTTCTGTAAAAAATGCGGTACTTGGTTTTTCATTATGGCACACTTGATCCATTTCCCAAAGTATCATTTTAAATAATAATTCATTTACCTGATGATACATAATAAACACCATTTCATCTGGTAGGGTAGAACGCTGAATTTGTAAATTTAAAAGCGCATCGGTTTGAATGTAATCCCAATACGTTATTGGTTTTGCCCAAAGTAATCCTTCTAAATGGGTTTCGGTTTTTTGATTTATTTTTCCGAACTTCTCATCTAATTGTTCGATTTTTGTTGAAATAGTATCTTGCAAAATATGTATTATTTAAAATTTATTGGATGTTTTAATCCTTTGTACTGATCAATATCTGCTTTTATAGAACCAACTGCTAAACTGGCTTTTACTCGAATTGGAATTTTATTGTCGTCGTCTGATATCCAAACGGTTAAGCTTTCTTCTTCTTTAAAAACACGGCCTGCTTGTACTAAAGGTTTAAATACCATGCAGTTTATTTCTCCAAATTTAGAATTTATATTTTCTCTACCAACAAATTTTAGTTTAAATTTAGTAGTTTCTTCATCAAAAAACATATCTATTGTTATTGATTCGCCAACAACTAATTTGTCAATTTTTGGATGGTTTCTCAAATAATAAAAAGAAGAAACAATATCTTGAACGTTTTCAGGGACATTAAATGTTTTTTCGGTTTTATTTTTGAAGTCTTTTACTAAAACGGTATTGTTATTTTGATTAAAATAGCCTTGTTGGTTTTTAGTATAGCCACCTTCGTTTATATTTCTAATAAACACATAAGGTTTGTTAGTTTCTTTATTAAAGTAACTTTCATAATTGTCTACTACTTTAAACATCATCTTGGTCATGCCTGTGGTATAGCCTTTTCCAATGACATGGTGCATTTTTTTTCCGTTAAGTTCCGCGTCTTTTACTTCTAAAGTGGCGTAACCAGCATTTATAAGTCCGTAATGTATTCTTAACTTAAAAAATTCTCCAATAGTATAAGAATCTTTTTCCTCTGTATTAAAAGAGTTTGAGAGGACAAACACCGTTAAAAGCAAGATTATTCTTTTCATTTTGTATGGTTTTCTTTGAAGAATACAATTATTGTTCCAAAGTTACAAAAAACAAAAAACCCAGTCAAAATAAATGACTGAGTTTTTATGTTTTAACCAACCAAAAACTATAAATTATGAAAACTTATACGCAATATGAGTCTACTACCTCTCAATTGCTCTGCAAAGATATGTTAAGAATTTAAATTTTATTTAATAAAAAATCAACTTTAACACTTTTAACAGAAAAAATCGCAAGAAAAGCGGTTAAAATTTAACAAAACAAAAAAATAACCTACTTTTTTTATGTATTTGACAATCTTATTTTTAACTAATTGGTTTTTAATGATTTAAATTTGGTATGTTTTAATCAAAAAAGCAGCCGTTGTAGCTGCTTTTTATTTTTATAATGTTCCTCTTTTGGCTTGTTCTCTTTCAATAGATTCGAAAAGGGCTTTAAAATTTCCTGCTCCAAAACCTTTTGCACCCATTCTTTGAATAACTTCGAAGAAAAGTGTTGGTCTGTCTTCAATTGGTTTTGTGAAAATTTGTAATAAATACCCTTCTTCATCGGCATCAATCATAATACCTAATTTTTGAAGTTCGTTGATGTCTTCTTTAAATTTAGACATGTGATCTTTCAATCTTTCTGGAATAGCATCATAATACGCTTGTGGTGGCGTACTTAAAAATTCGATTCCACGAGAACGCATATCGGCAACGGTAGTAATAATGTCATCTGTTGCAACTGCTATATGTTGCACGCCTTCGCCTTCATAGAAATCTAAATATTCTTCAATTTGAGAACGTTTTTTTCCATTAGCTGGTTCGTTAATTGGAAATTTGATTCTTCCATTTCCGTTACTCATTACTTTCGACATTAGTGCCGAATATTCAGTAGTAATTTGTTTGTCGTCAAAAGAAAGGAAATTTACAAACCCCATTACATCTTCAAACCATTTTACGGCTTCATTCATTCTATTCCAACCCGTATTTCCAACCATATGGTCTATAAATTTTAACCCAACAGGTGCTGGATTATAATCCGATTTCCATTCTTGATAACCAGGCATAAAAATTCCGTTGTAATTTTTACGTTCTACAAAAACAAATACGGTTTCTCCATACGCGCCATAAATTCCTGCACGAACTACTTCGCCATCTTCGTCTTTTTCAACAACAGGTTCAAAATAAGGTTTTGCACCTCGATTTGTAGTTTCTTCAAATGATTTTCTAGCATCTTCAACCCAAAGTGCAATAACTTTTACGCCATCTCCATGTTTTTTAACGTGTTCTCCAATAGGTGAATTGCTGTTTAAAGCGGTTGTTAATACTAAACGTATTTTATCTTGTTTTAAAACATAAGACGCTCTGTCTTTTACGCCGGTTTCTAATCCTGCATACGCTAATGACTGAAATCCGAAAGCCGTTTTGTAAAAATGAGCCGCTTGTTTTGCATTTCCAACGTAAAACTCTACGTAATCTGTTCCTAATAAAGGCAAGAAATCTTGTGCGCCTTCAAATATTTTTTCTAAGCCGTATTCGACTGATTTTAATTGATCTGACATAATAAGTCCCCTAACCCCCGAAGGGGGAATTCCTATTAGGGGTGAATAGGATTTTTAGTATTAATTATTTTATTTTCGTTTTTCAAAAGTCCCTCCTTTGGAGGGGTTGGGGAGACTACTCCACCCAAGACTTGTAGTATTGACCATCGTCTAAACCCATTGCTGCTTCCGTAACCATTAATGGGCGAAACGTATCTACCATTACTGCTAATTCTTTTGTATCGGTATGACCAATACTTCTTTCCATAGCACCTGGTGCAGGTCCGTGAGGAATCCCTTTTGGATGTAACGTAATGTGACCTTGTTCGATGTTATTTCTACTCATGAAATCACCATCAACATAATACAATACTTCATCAGAATCAATATTGCTATGATTATAAGGTGCAGGAATTGATTTTGGATGATAATCGTACAATCTTGGTACGAAAGAGCATACTACAAATGTTGCTGTTTCAAATGTTTGATGAATTGGTGGCGGTAAATGTACACGACCAGTAATAGGTTCAAAATTATGAATTGAAAATCCGTAAGGAAAATTATATCCGTCCCAACCAATAACATCAAAAGGATGTGTAGCATAAACTACTTCGTGCATCATGCCTTCTTTTTTGATTTTGATTAAGAAATCACCTTTTTCGTCATAGGTTTCTATTTCAGAAGGTAATTTAAAATCTCTTTCACAAAATGGCGAATGTTCTAAATGTTGACCCGATTCGTTTTTATATCGTTTTGGAGTATAAAAAGGCGCATAAGATTCGACATAAAATAAGCGATTATCTTCTGAATTGAAATCAATTTGATAAATCATTCCGCGTGGAATAATTAAGTAATCGCCATATTCAAAATCTATATTTCCCATCATGGTTCTTAATTTTCCTGAACCTTTATGGATAAATATCATTTCGTCTGCATCGGCATTTTTATAAAAATAACTGCGTAATGATTTTTTTGGTGCGGCTAATCCGATAATACAATCTTTATTAACAAGCATATCTTTTCTGCTTTCTAAAAAATCGTCGGCTGGTTGTAATTCAAACCCTTTTAATAACAGCGATTTTATATTCTTCCCAATAGCGATTTTTGGTTCAACAGAATACGATTTTGTAATTTCTTTGACTTGTGTTGGTCTGTGAACATGGTATAATAATGAAGAATGTCCATGAAATCCTTCGGTACCAAAAAGTTGTTCGTAATATAATCCGCCATCAGGTTTTTCAAACTGTGTGTGGCGTTTTTGGGGGAAATTTCCTAATTTATGATATATTGGCATTTCTTTAAGTTTAAAAGTTATAGGTTTAAAAGTATGTTACGATACTTTTTTATTAAAACAAAAAGAGGTATGCTCACTCAGGATTTCTCTTGATGAGGAATTTCAAATGGGCTAATAATCCATTCCAATTTTTCATAACACAAATATCGTAAAAATATATTATAAAAAAAAACGACTTCAATTTGAAGTCGTTTTTTATATTATTTTCTTTCGTTATCTAATCTTTCAAATTCTTCAGGATTATTAAGTTTTGCATTTCTTTTACCATAAATGAAATAAACCAAAATACCTAAAGCACCCCAGATAATAAATGTATGCCACGTTTCTTCTCTAACAAAAGTCATTAACCCAATGTTAAACGCTACTCCAAGAGTACCAACAATGTATACGGCAGGCGTTTTGTAAGGCCTTTCTAATTCTGGTTTTTTGTATCTTAAAATCATTACCGCTATACAAACCATTGCAAAAGCCAATAAGGTACCCATTGAGCACATTTCAGAAACTTTATTTATAGGCGTAACTGCTGCAACAATAGAAATAATTGCACCAATTAGTATGGTAGATTTATGTGGAGTTAAAAATCTAGGATGTAATTCTTTAAAGAAATTTGGTAACAAACCATCTTTAGCCATACCTAAAAAAATACGAGTTTGACCTAGCATCATAACTAACATTACACTCATTAAACCTGCTGTTGCAGCAATTGTAATTAGTAATGTAGCCCATTTTAATCCAACACCGCTAAATGCTGATGCAACTGGAGCTGTAACGTCTAACTGATCAAAACGCACCATACCCGTTAATACAAGTGAAACTAAAATGTAAAGTACAGTACAAATAACTAATGATGCAATAATTGCAAATGGTACATCTTTTTTTGGATTTATAGCTTCTCCTGCTTGAGTTGATACAGCATCAAAACCGATGTATGCAAAAAACACGATTGTAGCCGCAGTTAATACTCCGCCTAATCCAAAGTTTACTTTTTCTACACCGTCAACTATTGTTGTTGTTTCAGTTGGAATAAAAGGTTGCCAGTTTTCAACATCAACATAAAAAGCACCTACAATAATTACAAAAAGTACAACGGCTATTTTAACAACAACTATGATATTATTTGTTTTGGCAGCTTCTTTAATTCCTTTTACTAGAATGGCAGTTATAACCCATGTAATTAATAGTGCAGGTAAATTGAAAACTAATCCAGAAAGATCAATTGATGAATAATGTTCTGAAAATTTCGCAACACCTTCACCTGTAGCAAAATTTTTAAAATCTTTTAAAGTAGTTAAACTTTTAAAAGCTGATGCAAATTCAGCATTTGCAAAATTCGATTTAATTTGATCAAAAGTAGCTGAAGCATGAGTAGCTAAGTATTCTTTAACAGCATCAACAGCTTTAGCATTGTTTAATTTTTCTGTAGCGGTTACTTTATCAGATAATAATCCCAAGGGTAATTTTATATGAAATAGCCCAAGTAGTTTGGAAAAATAACCACTCCAAGCAACAGCTACAGTTGTAGCACCCATCATGTATTCTAGAATTAAATTCCAACCAATAAACCATGCGAAAATTTCTCCTATAGTCCCATAAGCGTAGGCATAAGCAGATCCTTCAACTGGAAGCACTGAAGCAAATTCGGCATAACATAACGAAGCAAATAAACATCCTACACCCGCAATAACAAAAGACAATGCTAATGCTGGTCCTGCATAATCATGAGCAGCAATACCGGTTAAGGTAAAAATTCCTCCACCAATAATAGCTCCAATTCCCAATGAGGTTAACCCCCATTTTGTTAGGACACGTTTTAATTCGCTTTTTTTCATATCAGCTTCAAATGCTGACACTGGTTTAACTCTCCAAATAGACATAAAGTAATAATTTTTAGTTGCTTCAAATATAGGATTTTTTCAATTAAATATCCAAATCAAAAAAGATATTTAAAAAACGAAGCCTAGATTTACCCAAAAAGCAGAAAAATTTGATTCGGGTGACCACGTGTATTTTATTTCAACAGGACCTACTAACGTTTCTAAACCATAACCCAGACCAAACCCAGTATATGTGGGTTTGTTAAACCAGGTTTTTGTGGCATTAAAAATAAAATCACCAACTATCGAAGCATTATAGGTTAAGTTGATGTGATTTTTTTTATAAAATTCGTAATCAAAATTCCCACTAGTTTTTATGTATGAATTCCCGCTAATACTTAAAAAATCATATCCATAAAATGGACGAATGTTGTTATTATCTCTAAATCCGGTTCCTCCTAAGGCAAAATCGAAATAAGGTAAAGTGGAATGTCCAATTTTGAAACCTACTTCATTTTGAAAAGTAAAGGAGAAATTTTTAAAAGGAGAAAATGCAATAGCCATATCTGTTTTTGAGATAGAAAATTTTGAAAATTGATTGGTGTAGTCCGATGAACTAAAATAATAATTAAAATCACTTTTTAAGTACCATCCTTTTTTTGGAAAAAATTTATCATCAAAAGTATCGTAATTTAAATACCCCAACAAAGATAAATAATTACTGTTTTCAATTGTTTTATTGGCTTTTATTAAATTGTCAGATTTTAAAACTAAGTTTTGAAACTCAAACCCTCCACCAATATTAAATTTTCTTAAAAAAACAGTTTGAAGAAACACTTTTGTAGTAATACTTGAATAATCTAAATTAATTTTTTCAAATGCATTAGTTAAATATTTTTGAGTTCCAAAAGCTGAATTAACATTCTTATTGAATGTATTTAAACTAGAATTAATTCCAAAACTAAAATAATAGCCATTATCAATTAAGTAATTAAAATCGTACCTAAAATTATCGCCAAAAATTAAATCTAAAGAGACCATGTCGTTTTTAGAAATAATTTTCTTTTGGGTAATGTTAATTAAAGCTCCACTTTTATATAATTCATCATAATGAAGCGCAAATTTTAATAATGTATTTATTTTGTTTTCTCTTAAACTTATAAAAATATCTTTCTCGTTAAATTGATATTTTACTGAACTAAAGTTTTGCGTATTACTTAAGTTTTGAATGCCATTTTGAAAATCTTCAAAACTTATTTTTGTGTTTGGTTTAAATCGTAATTTTCCTAAAACATACGCTCGTGTATAATTTTTTAGTTCTGTAAAACCAATGTTTCCAATAAAAATGGAATCTTTAATAAGTTTTAATTCTGGTTTTTTATATGTTTTATTTTCAAATTTTTGTAGTTCGGTTAAAAAATTTCTTGTAGCAAATTCTCCGTTTTCTATAATTTTTTTACCGTTTTCGAAAGACAAAACAGAATACCCTTTAATTTCTGGTTTAATATAAATATTCGTAAGTTTTTGCTTGTTTTTCATTTGTGAAAGCGTGTAAAAATTCGAAATTTGTCCAAAAATAGTTGTGATACCTTGTAACTCTTTCCTTTCTTTTAAGTTCTCTTGAACATCAACTCCTATAATAAATTCGGCACCTAATTCTTTAAGTTTTTCAACGGGATAATTATTAGTTACCCCGCCATCTACCAGCAATCGACCTTCAATTTCTATTGGATAGAAAATACTTGGAACAGAACTACTTGCAACTAAAGCTTGAGGAAAAATTCCTTTATTTAAGATTATTTCTTCTCCAGTTTCAATATCTGTAGCCATACAGAAAAACGGAATTGGTAATTTTTTGAAATCTCTCGTATTTCTTACGTGATAGGTTAATTTCGATAAAAAATGATAATTATAAAAACCTTTTGAAAGTGCATTTGGGGTTTCTAATTTCAAATTTTTAAAAGGTAAGGATAGCGCGTAAATATCATCGCTTCTTTTATTAAAAAGTAATTTAGATTTTCTCGGAATATTATCCTGTACTAAATCGTCTATGTTTAAGGTTTTAAATATAGAATCTAATTGTTTACCTGTATAACCTGACGCGTACAAACCTCCAACAATCGCGCCCATACTGGTACCGCCAATGTAGTCTATCTTTATTCCTAAAGAGTCTATTACTTTTAGTACACCAATATGCGCCAATCCTTTCGCACCACCTCCTGAAAGCACTAAACCAATTTTTGGCTTCTTTATTGTGTCTTGTGCAATTGAGTTAAAAGGTAAAAGTAAAAAGGCAAAAGCAAAAAATATAAAACAAGAAAATGTACCACGAATGTGATTCAATTTGCTCTTTTTACTTTTTACTTGTTTCTTTATCACTTGTTATTCTTTTTTGTAAAAGTCGGAAATTTTTTTTGCTTTTGAAAGTCCAATTACTGAAGAAATTTCAGATTCTGTAGCTTCTTTTAATCTTTTTACACTTTTGAAGTGCGAAATTAAGGTTATCATTGTTTTTTCGCCAATGCCAGGAATACTTTCAACGGAAGAATTTAATGCCGATTTACTTCTTTTATCGCGATGATGCGTAATTCCAAATCGGTGTGCTTCGTTTCGTAATTGTTGAATGATTTTAAGTGTTTCCGATTTTTTATCCAAATATAAAGGTATTGGATCATCTGGATAAAACAATTCTTCTAATCGTTTTGCAATACCAATAATGGCAATTTTACCACGCAAACCTAAATCTTCTAAACTTTTTAATGCCGAAGATAATTGTCCTTTTCCGCCATCTATAATAATAAGTTGAGGTAAAGATTCTTTTTCGTCCAAAAGTCTTTTATACCTTCTATACACCACTTCTTCCATCGAAGCGAAATCATTTGGTCCTTCAACAGTTTTTATATTGAAATGTCTGTAGTCTTTTTTGCTCGCTTTTCCATCTTTAAATACCACACAGGCTGATACAGGATTTGTTCCTTGAATATTAGAATTATCAAAACATTCAATATGCCGAGGTTCTACAGAAAGGCGTAAATCTTTTTGCATTTGTGCCATAATTCGGTTTGTATGACGGTCTGGATCTACAATTTTAATTTGTTTTAATTGGTCTAATCTGTAATATTTTGCGTTTCGTTCAGATAAGTTTAAAATCTCTTTTTTATCTCCTAATTTAGGAACAGTTACTTTTATAGTTTCACCTAAATCTATTTCAAAAGGCACGATAATTTCACGAGAGGTTAAAAAGAATCGTGCTCTAATTTCAACAATTGCTAATTCTAATAATTCTTGATTGGTTTCGTCTAATTTTTTCTTTAATTCTAAGGTGTGCGATCGAATAATAGCGCCGTGTGAAATCTGTAAAAAATTAACATACGCCATTGTTTCATCTGAAATAATGGAGAAAACATCAATATTGGTAATTTTCGGATTTATTATCGTTGATTTTGCTTGATAGTTTTCTAATACTTCAATTTTATCTTTAATTTTTTGTGCTTCTTCAAACTTCATTTCGGAAGCTAAAATTTGCATGTGATTTTTGAAATCTTTTAGACTTTCTTTAAAATTTCCTTTTAAAATTTCTCGTATAGCCGTAATTTGTGTCTGATACTTTTCTTGTGTTTCATGACCTTCACAGCCTCCTCTACAATTTCCAATATGATACTCTAAACATACTTTGTATTTTTCTGCTCGAATATTAGAAAGGGACAAATCGAAATTACAAGTTCGTAAGGGATACAAAGTTTTTATTAATTCTAATAACGTATTTACGGTTTTAAAACTGGTATAGGGGCCAAAATATTCTGAGCCGTCTTTTACCATTTTGCGGGTTGAAAATACTCTTGGAAACGCTTCTTTTTTGATGCAAATCCAAGGATATGTTTTGTCATCACGAAGTAATACATTGTATCTTGGTTGAAGCGTTTTAATAAGATTGTTTTCTAACAATAACGCATCCGTTTCTGTAGGAACAACGATATGTTTTATGGTTACAATTTTTTTTACTAAAACTGAAGTTTTATAATTATCATGGTTTTTTGTAAAATAGGATTGTACGCGTTTTTTTAAATTTTTTGCTTTGCCTACATACAAAATCTTATCGTCTTTATCGTAATATTGGTACACACCAGGATTATCAGGTAAGGTTTGAATTTGTAGTTCGAGTGGTGTCATTTGCAGTATACAGTGTTCAGTTTTTAGTATTCAGTAATTTGACTTGAGAAAGTCATACAAAAATAACAAAAAACAATTGATTTAGCATGAAGTAAATTTTTATTACTTTAGCAAAAAGTAAATCACAGTATGCATAAGGAAATTACTATTTTTAACGAAACGATATTACCTGGAAAAAGCAAAACAATAAACATGCAAATTGGAAAATTGCATACGATGACCGATTTGCACATACCAATTATTGTGGAAAGAAGTAAAAAAGAAGGTCCGGTAGTGCTTTTTACAGCAGGTTTGCATGGCGATGAAATTAATGGAACTGAAATAGTTAGAGAATTAATTGTAAAAAAAATTAATAAACCAAAACGAGGCACTATTATCTGTATTCCTGTGATTAATATTTTTGGATTTGTCAATCAAACCAGAGAATTTCCTGATGGTAGAGATTTAAATCGAATTTTTCCTGGAAGCAAAACAGGTTCTTTAGCAAGTCAATTCGCGTATTATATTTTAAAAGAAATTATACCTCATATAGATTATGCAATAGATTTTCATGCGGGTGGTGCCCAAAGATTTAATGCTCCACAAATTCGAATTGTGCCTAATAATGCTGAATTAAAAACACTTTCAGATGTATTTGGTGCGCCTTTTACCTTATATTCTAATAATATTTCCGGTTCGTTTAGAAGTTCATGTGATAAAATGAATGTAAAAATGTTATTGTTTGAAGGAGGAAAATCTGTAGATATTAATAATGGTGTAACTAAAGAAGCGGTGGAAGGGACCAAACGATTTTTACTACACTTTGGAATGTTAAAAAATAAACACGAAATTTCAAAACCGCACCAAACAATATATATTGAAACGTCGGATTGGATTCGAGCTAATTTTTCTGGAATGTTTCACGGCTTAAAACAAATTGGAAGTTTTGTAACAAAAGGCGAATTATTAGCCAAAATTTCTGATCCCTTTGGCAAAGTAAGTCATAAACTAAAAGCCCCACATGATGGCTATTTAATAAATGTAAATGATGCCCCAATTGTATATCAAGGTGATGCGGTTTTTCATATTTCAACTAAATTAGAAAATGACGAAGAAGGAATTAAGAACCAAGTATAACGCTTTAAGGCAAAATTTATCTGAAGCTACGATTGAAGATTTATCCTTACAAATTGCCAATCAAATTATTCATTTAGATATTTGGCAACACAGTTTTTATCATATTTTTTTACCTATTGAAACCAAAAAAGAAGTAAATACAGAATATATTTTACAAGTTTTAGCAGGAAAAGATAAAAACATCGTGCTTTCTGTAAGCGATTTTTCAACTCGAGAAATGACTCATTTTCTTTTAACGGATGCAACCAAAATAAATAAAAACAAATACAACATTCCTGAGCCAGTTGACGGCTTAGAAGTTCCTGTTTCTAAAATTAATGTGGTTTTTGTGCCTCTTTTAGCTTTTGACGAAAAAGGCAATAGAGTAGGCTATGGAAAAGGTTTTTATGATCAGTTTTTGTCAAAATGCCAACCAGAAACCATAAAAATTGGTCTTTCTTTTTTTGAATCCGAAAAATTAATTTCCGACACCTTATCCTCTGATATTCAGTTAGATTATTGTGTAACACCAACTAAGGTTTACAATTTTTAATATTAATTTAAATAGGAATTCCATATATTTTATTATATTTGAAATTATTACTAAAAAAACAAACTATGTTACAAACTATTCATTCTACGTTAGCTTATGGTGTTTTAGCCGTATTAATTTTTGCAATTATCAATGCTTTTTTAGGGCTTTCTGCAAAAAGAAATTTTACTTCAAAAGACAGAAGTATCTCATTAATTGCGTTAATTTTTAGTCACATTCAGTTATTGGTTGGCTTATTTATGTGGGCATCCACTTTTGATTTTGATTTTAAAGCTTTAGGTTTAGTTAAAATAGATCATCCGATAACGAATATTTTAGCAATTGCTTTAATTACAATAGGTTGGAGCAAACATAAAAAAGAAGAGAGTAGTAACGGCAAGTTTAAAAAAATTGGTATTTTTTATGTTTTAGGATTAATTTTCTTACTATCACGAATACCTTTTAAACATTGGTTAGGATTATAACTTTTTTTGGCATAATTTTTCTGTCAAATCAATAAAAACATAAAGAGAAGTAAGTGAAAATTTACTTCTTTTTTAATCTTATATTATATGAAGATGAAAAAATTTATATACATATTGCCGCTTTTAGTAGTGCTTTTTTTTCAGAAGGAAAACATAAAATCAAATTTTTCTCAAGAAAAACCAAAATTAAAAGTTACAGATACAGTAAAGAAAAAAGACAGTGTTACCGCACCTGTTGAAAAATTAGAAATGTATCACAAATCGGCACATGCTTCTTATTATGCTAATAAATTTAATGGCAGAAGAACCGCAAGCGGTACAAGATTTAATAACAATGATATGACTTGCGCACACCGAAAACTTCCATTTGGCACAAAATTAAAAGTTACAGGTGTAAAAACTAAAAAAGTAGTGTATGTTACCGTTACAGATAGAGGTCCATTTCATAAAAACAGACATATCGATTTATCAAGAGCCGCATTTTGGAAAATTAGACCCTCAAATTATGGTGGACACATTGATGTAGATATTGAGATTGTGAAGAAATAAAAAAAAAGCCTTTTACCAAGTAGTAAAAGCCTTTTTGCTTAAATAGGCATTATAATATCTTTCGTCTCCTGTAACTTCTTCGCTCAACCAATTTGGTTTTTCATACGTTTCATTGGCGTCGGAAAGTTCTATTTCAGCCACAATCAATCCTTTGTTTTCGCCTTCAAAAACATCCACTTCAAACGTGTGACTTCCTTTTTTGATTAAATATCGTGTTTTATCAATTACGCCTGTTTCGCATAATTTTAATAAAGCTTCAGCTTCGTATAACTCAATTTCTTTTTCCCATTCAAAACGTGTAGTTCCTGATTCGTCGCCTTTGCCTTTTATGGTAATAAATCCTTTATCGTCTTTAATTCTGATTCGGACCGTTCGTTCGGGCGTAGAATTTAAATACCCTTGAGCAATTTTCTGAGAATGTGAAGCCTCAGCAATAAAATCTGAGGTATGGACTAAAAATTTACGTTCTATTTCTTGCATAATTCTTAAAATATAAAGAATCAAAATTACAATATTTAAACATATAAGTCACATAAGTTTTATCGTTCTTTTTATTTCAAGTTTCAAGTTTCAGCTTGGCTGAGGTTCTGGTAGCCAATAGCATTGAAATTTCTGAAAATCTGAAAAATTTCAGTTTAAAGAATTATTTTTTTTCAGTACTTTGTAAATCTTATGGAAATCATACAACGAAAAATAATTCACATTGATATGGATGCATTTTATGCCTCTGTAGAGCAATTGGACAATCCTGATTTGAAAGGAAAGCCAATTGCTGTAGGCGGAAATGAAATTCGTGGCGTGGTCAGTGCTGCCAGTTATGAAGCGAGAAAATTTGGGGTAAGAAGCGCGATGAGTGGTGCACAAGCTGCTCGTTTATGTGAAAATTTAATTTTTGTAAAACCAAATTTTGAACGATATAAAGTAGTTTCTAAACAAATTAGAAAAATATTTTATGAATACACCGATTTGGTAGAACCGCTTTCCTTAGATGAAGCATATTTAGATGTTACAGAAAATAAAAAAGGAAATCCGAGCGCCACATTAATCGCCAAAGAAATCCGACAAAAAATATTTGAAGTTACTGGTTTAACAGCTTCTGCAGGAATTTCTGTAAATAAATTTGTAGCTAAAATTGCGAGTGATTTCAATAAGCCAAATGGACAAAAAACAGTAAATCCCGATGAGGTGGAAGCGTTTATTGAAGTGTTAGATGTAAAAAAATTTTACGGAATTGGAAAAGTTACCGCCGAAAAAATGTATCAATTAGGCATTTATTCTGGAACGGATTTAAAGTCAAAATCGTTAGACTATCTTGAAAAACATTTCGGAAATAGTGGTAATTCTTACTATAATTTATCTCGAGGGATAAGTTTTAGTCAGGTTAAACCGAATAGAGAAATGAAATCTGTTGGCGCCGAACGCACGTTTAATAAAAATTTATCTTCTGAAATTTATATGGAAGAACGTTTAAAAAATATAGCTGAAGAAATAGAACGACGTATTAAAAAACATAAAATAGCAGGAAAAACCATTACTTTAAAAATAAAATATTCCGATTTTTCACAACAAACAAGAAGTAAAACGGTGCAGTATTTTATTTCGGATAAAAATCTAATTTTTGAAACCGCAAAAGAATTATTGTATCAAGAAAAACCCAAAAATTCTGTCCGATTATTAGGCATTTCTTTAAACAATTTAAACACGCATCAGAAAAAATTTGTGGTGTATCAATTGAAGTTTGAGTTTTAGATTATTGATAAATTTCGGTTTGCATCGATACTCGAACCATATATTCAATTAGTTGCCCACTTGAAGAAACTCCTCTTCCGCCCATTGCTTTTCCATACGTTTCAAATTCATTTCTTTCAGTCGAATAGCGATCTTCATTAGCACTTGTGTTTGTTGACATATTAACAATTGAACCAGTTTTTATATTGGCGCTTTTTGCTAATCTTTGCGTTATTTCTAAGGCATCTTTTACCGCTAAATCTTGTGCTTGTTTCATTAATTCCTCTGTATTTGTATTGAAATATGAAATAGTTTGAATTTTATTAAATTTTGTTTTCAATAATTCTTCAGTAAAATTTTGCATTTGATTTAAATCTAATAACGTAAAAATTATTTTTTGAGAGGATTCAAAACCAATAAATACTTCTTTATTTAATTTATTATCCCATTTTGTAGCTTTATTTGTAGCAATCAAACTCGTTTTAATTAGTGTGGTATCTTTTACATAATTTTTAATAATGTTTTTTACCAATAAAAGTGTTTTCTGGTTTTCTGTAACGGCTTCCCTCAAAGTTGGTTTAATATGATCTAACTCCAATGTTAGTATTGCTGCATTTGGAAAAGCAGAAACCTTACCTAAACCATTTACGTTTATTGTGTTTTTTTGCTGAGAAAAAGAAAAGTTTAAAACTAAGCAAGTTATTATTGTGATGTAAAATTTTGAATTTTTCATAGTTATTCCTGTTGTTATTAGTAATAGTAACGCAATTTTTTTTAATATAGTATATCAAATAAATAATTTCTTTTAAAGCTATAAATCGTATATCTTTGCAGATTATAAACGAAGTAAAACAATTTTAGTTTCAATTATTAATTGATTTTTAAAATTGTTATTGATTTTTGAAATTGAATATGAAACACATTAGAAATTTTTGCATAATTGCACATATTGACCACGGGAAAAGTACGTTAGCCGACCGCCTTTTAGGTGCGACACAAACAGTTACTGCAAGAGAAGAAAAAGCGCAATTATTAGATAATATGGATTTGGAACGCGAGCGTGGTATTACCATTAAAAGCCACGCGATTCAAATGGAATATACGTATCAAGGGCAAGAATATATATTAAATTTAATCGACACTCCAGGACACGTAGATTTTTCTTATGAAGTGTCTCGAAGTATTGCCGCTTGCGAAGGCGCTTTGTTAATTGTTGATGCCGCACAAAGTATTCAGGCTCAAACTATTTCTAATTTGTATTTAGCTTTAGAAAATGATTTAGAAATTATTCCTGTTTTAAATAAAGTCGATTTACCCTCTGCGAATCCGGAAGAAGTTTCAGACGATATTATCGATTTATTAGGTTGTAAATTAGAAGATATTATTCACGCCTCTGGTAAAACAGGTTTTGGTGTAGAAAATATTTTAGCAGCCATTATTGAAAAAATTCCACATCCAAAAGGCACAAAAGACGAGCCTTTGCAAGCTTTAATATTTGACTCTCACTATAATCCATTTAGAGGAATTGAAGTAATTTTTCGTGTCGTAAATGGTGAAATTAAAAAAGGTCAAAAAATTAAATTTATGGCAACCGGTAAAGAATATTTTGCCGATGAGGTGGGGACTTTAAAATTAAATCAGGTTCCAAAAAATGTAATTTCAACTGGCGATGTTGGTTATTTAATTTCTGGAATAAAAGAAGCAAAAGAAGTAAAAGTTGGGGATACCGTTACAGACGCTAAAGAACCAACAACCAATATGATTACTGGTTTTGAAGATGTAAAACCAATGGTATTTGCCGGAATTTATCCTGTAGATACGGAAGATTATGAAGATTTACGATCTTCAATGGAAAAACTACAATTAAACGATGCGTCTTTGGTGTTTTTGCCAGAAAGTTCTGCGGCATTAGGATTTGGTTTCCGATGTGGATTCTTAGGAATGTTACATATGGAAATTATTCAAGAGCGTTTAGAACGTGAGTTTGATATGACTGTTATTACAACCGTACCAAACGTTTCGTACTTGGCTTATACAAAGAAAGAACCCGAAGTTGGTTTCATAATAAACAATCCATCAGATTTACCAGAACCAAGCAAATTAGATAGAGTAGAAGAACCTTACATTAAAGCAACTATCATTACAAAAGCCGATTATGTTGGAAATGTAATGAGTTTATGTATTGAAAAGCGTGGCTTAATTACCAATCAAACCTATTTAACTACCGAACGTGTAGAATTGAATTTTGATATGCCTTTGGCAGAAATAGTTTTTGATTTTTATGACAGATTGAAAACCGTTTCTAAAGGATACGCTTCTTTTGATTATCATCCAATAGGTATGAGAACATCAAAATTAGTTAAATTAGATGTGTTATTAAATGCCACTTCAGTAGATGCCTTATCTGCACTTATTCACGAAGACAATGCATATAATATTGGTAAAAAAATGTGCGAAAAATTACGCGAATTAATTCCACGTCAGCAATTTGATATTCCAATTCAAGCCGCTATTGGAGCAAAAATTATCGCGCGTGAAACTATAAAAGCACTTCGAAAAGATGTTACTGCAAAATGTTATGGAGGTGATATTTCTCGTAAAAGAAAACTTTTGGAAAAACAGAAAAAAGGGAAAAAACGAATGCGTCAAGTAGGAAATGTAGAAATTCCGCAAGAAGCATTTATGGCCGTTTTAAAATTGAACGATTAAAAAAATATAAACAACAAAAAGCATATTAAATTTTGATATGCTTTTTTTTATTTAAAATATTTCATAAATTTATATGCTAATTTATAATTGCTGTAATAATATGAATTTGAAGCCCCTTTATATTTTATTATTAGCATTAAGTTCAAGTGTGTTTTCACAGACAATAACAATTGACAATACTACTAATACTCCTGCTCAGCTTGTAGATTTACTGCTTGTAAATTCTTGTGTTTCAGTTTCAAATATTGCAATTTCATCCAATCAATCAGTTGCTTATTTTAATAAAAACGGATCTACTTTTCCTATAAATGAAGGAATTATCATTCGAAATGGACTTGTTTTAAATACCCAAGGGAATTATGTAAACAATTCCACATTAAGTTCGCAAATAAATACAAATACCGACGCTTATTTGCAAACTATAAGCAACAATAGTGGTCAATCTTCCACAATAACAGATGTAGCTTTTTTAGAATTTGATTTTATACCTGTTTCAAACAGTTTTAGTTTTGATTTCTTATTTGCTTCTAATGAATATGGCGAGTACCAATGTGCTTTTAGCGATGTTTTTGCTTTTGTGTTGACCAATTTAAACACTGGTGTTTCAACCAATTTAGCCGTTATCCCAGGAACAAGTTTGCCGGTTACGGTTAAAGACATTAGAAATAATTTGTATAATTCCAATTGCGTATCGGCCAATCCAAATTTTTTCAGCACATATAATCCCATTAACATTCCAGCTTCTACATTAAATATGAGAGGCCACACTGTTGTGATGAATGCGGCTTCAGCAGTAACTCCTAATGTCCCTTATAAAATAAGATTAGTAATTGGGGATTACAATAATTCTGGTTATGATTCGGCTGTGTTTATTTCTGGAGGAAGTTTTACAACATCTTTAGATTTAGGTCCTGATCAAACAGCTTGTTCTGGAAATACAATCCAATTAAATACGCAATTGGATACTTCATATACTTTTCAATGGTTTCAAAATGGAAATCCTGTTGGAGGAAATACGCCTTCATACACAGCAAATGCTCCAGGTACCTATTCAGTAGAAGTTACAAAAGGCTCTTGTTTTTTAACAGACACTGTAATTATAAATGACTTAGTCGTTACTGCTCCAAATAATTTACAAACATGTAATACGGGTGCAACAAATTATACCTTTAATTTAACTACAAATAATGAAGCACAATTAGGTATTGACAATACCACTTATGATTTGTTTTATTATGCCTCTATGGCTGATATAACTGCAAATAATCCAATTGTAGGGCCTACAAATTTTTCTACTACTTCAGGACAAACAATTTACGTTAAAATTTACAATACAATAACAAATTTATTTTGTAGTACTGTGTATCAATTTGATTTAGTGATAAATCCAGTACTTAATGCTACACCACCTGTTGATGTACAATTGTGTGAAGCCCCTTCTGCAACATCCTATATTTTAGCTAATTTAGATCTTCAGGTATTAAACGGATTAACAGGTTATAGTGTTTTATATTTTACCAATCAAGCAGATGCTATTGCAGGAAATACAGGCATAATTAGTTCTGTTTCAATTCCGAATGGTACAACTTCAGTAACGGTTTGGATCAGAATGCAAAACGCTTCTAATCCGTCTTGTTTTAATATAACAAGTGTGGATATAAATGTAAATCCATTACCTCTTGTTGATGATTTAGCTGATGTTGTTGCTTGTAGTAATTATGTTTTGCCCGTTCTAACAAATGGAAATTATTTTACAGGTCCAGGTGGCTCTGGTACGGCTTTATTTGCTGGTAATATAATAGATGAAAGTGCAATGTATTATATTTATTTTGGTCCAGATGCTAATGGCTGTTTTAACGAATCATCCTTTTTAGCTTATTTTGTTGATGAGTATACACCTGCTTTAGATAATTGTGGTGCATTTACAGTACCCTCTCCGCCATATAATATTGGTGCTTTTTACACCGCCCCTGGTGGACCAACCGGTACAGGAACTTTAATTCCTACAGGAACTGTTTTTCCAAATGCTACGCAATTAAATATTGTTCAGCCAGTATATTATTATGCTGAGGTAAATGGCGTTTTTTGTAGAGATGAATTATTTAATATTAACATACGCCCTCTTCCTTTAATTGATACTTTACCAGATGTTACTTATTGTAATTCTTATACATTACCAGCTTTAACTCATGGAAATTATTTTTCTGAACCAGGAGGAACAGGAACACCCTATTTTGCTGGGGATGTTTTAACTGCAACTCAAATAATGTACATATATAATACTACTTCTTTTATTGACGCAAATGGTAATCCCGGGGGTTGTGCTTTAGAAACCGATTTCCAAATCAATATTATTAATACAACTTTGTTTACTAACGTAAATGGTTGTGTTAGTTATACTTTACCTGCTATTACTTTTGGAGGGTATTATACGGCTCCATTAGGCGGGGGTACTATGATTGATCCTGCTATTCCTATAACTACATCACAAGTAGTTTATTTTTATGCGAATACAACATTATTGCCAAACTGTTCAGACAACTTAAATTATAATATTAGTATTAATCCATTGCCTTTAGTAGATGTAATACCAAGCGGTGTTTACTGTGGAGAATTTATTTTACCTGTTTTAACAAATGGATCCTATTATACTTTACCCGGAGGACCTACAACTATTGGTCAAATACCTCTTTTTGCTGGAAATATTATCGATTTATCTGGGATTAGATTAAATCCAGGAACGTATTATGTTTTTAATGGACCAGATGCAAATGGCTGCTCAAATGAACAATCGTTTACAATAACTTTAAACCCATTTCCTCCCGCAGATGGTGTGCTTGATAGATTTGAATGCACGCCATATTCAATTGCTCAACCTGTAAATGGTACCATATATACCGCGCCAGGGGGGCCAAGCGGAGGAGGAACTATAGTATCGCCAACAACTGTTTTTTCTGTAACACAAACTTTTTATTTGTATAATATTGACACAGTAACTAATTGTACAATTAATAGGCCTTTTACGGTTACGTACAGCGGTATTAATTTACCAAATTACCCCAATGTTTCAGTATGTGAAACTCAAAATTATACCTTACCAGCTTTAGCACATGTACCGCCCACTCCAGAAAACTATACAATTGGTTATTTTTATGATCAAGCAGGTACATTACCTGTTGCTAATGGATTAATTTTTAATATTCCGAATACAACTACAACAATTTGGGTAGTAGCTTCAAATGGAGATAGAACCATTTGTTATGCTCAAGATAGTTTTGACATAATTGTATCTCAAACTCCAAATTTAGCTGCATTAGCATTAGTGTTTGATCCTGAAGAATGTGGAACATATGTATTACCTACTTTGCCATCTGTTGGGTTTACTTTAAATTACTATTCTCAACCTGGGGGAAATGCCGCAAATTTAATTACTAACTTAAATATTACTACTCCAGGAAATTATACCTATTATGTCCATGCCACCGCGATAAATAATCCGAATTGTAGTGCTGAACAAGCGTTTACTTTTACAGTCCATCCCTTATTAAATATTACTTTACCTCAAGGGGTTATTTGTGTAGATCCTATTACAAATGTGCTAATTAGTCCGTATACAATTCAAACTGGTTTAAATCCTGCCGTATATACCGTAAGTTGGTTTTTAAATGGGACTTTATTAGGAACGGGACCTAATTATACGGCAACGCAAGCGGGCGTCTATAATGTTACATTTGTAAAACTCACTCCAGATGTCGG
>NZ_JBEIET010000030.1:0-21089 GCF_040382755.1 Flavobacterium sp. | reverse complement strand
TAGTACACTGAAAATGAGAAAAATATATTTTTTCATACTGTTAAAATTTAAAACGAGGTTAAAAGTAGCACTTTTTTGAAAAAATATAACTATTTTCACGGTCTAAAATAAAAATGAAAAATGAAAAACAATAAACTCTTTGTATTAATTATCATTTCGCTTATTATTGGTGTTGCATTAGGTGGAATTGTACATTATCAATTTCCTGAAGCCATTGACGCCTTCTCAAAAAATATAAAATTACTTGGAACCATTTTTATACGATTGGTTCAAATGATAATTGCACCTTTAGTGTTTTCTACTTTAGTGGTTGGAATTGCCAAAATGGGCGATATGAAAATGGTTGGCCGTGTGGGTGGAAAAGCTATGGCTTGGTTTATTTCTGCTTCCTTAATTTCCTTGTTATTAGGAATGGTTTTAGTGAATTTTTTCGAGCCTGGAAAAGGAACCACAATTAAATTAGATGACGCTTCAAGCGCTTCTGAATTGTTAGAAAACTCAAAAGGATTTTCATTAGAAGAATTTGTAAAACATGTTATTCCAAAAAGTTTATTTGAAGCTTTAGCCACTAACGAAATCTTACAAATAGTAATTTTTTCTATCTTATTTGGTGTGGCTTTAGCGGCATTTAGTAAGAAAGAAGCCAAACCCATTCTTAAATTATTAGATTCGGTTTCACATGTCATCTTAAAAATGGTAACTTTTATTATGTGGACAGCACCATTAGGGGTTTTAGGGGCTGTGGCAAGTGCGATTGCTAAACACGGATTTGAAGTATTTACGCTTTACGCCAAATATTTAGGTGCCTTTTTTGTAGGAATTATTTCGCTTTGGGTCATCTTGTTACTTGTTGGCTATCTGATATTAGGGAAACGTTTGTTTGTATTGTTACAACGTATTAAAAGTCCTTTATTAATTGCCTTTTCTACTACAAGTTCTGAAGCTGTTTTTCCTAAAATGGTTGAAGAATTAGAACGTTTTGGGTGCCAACCAAAAATTGTGTCTTTCACATTGCCGCTGGGTTATTCTTTTAACCTTGACGGAAGTATGATGTACATGACGTTTGCCAGTATTTTTATTGCGCAAGTATACGGTATAGAAATGAGTTTACCCGAACAACTTACCATGCTTTTAGTCTTGATGCTAACGAGTAAAGGTGTTGCTGGTGTACCAAGAGCCTCGTTAATTGTAGTAGTGGCCACTTGTGCTATGTTTGGCATTCCGCCTGAAGGAATTGCTTTGATTTTGCCAATTGACCATTTTTGCGATATGGCCAGAAGTATGACGAACGTTTTAGGAAACGCGCTTTCAACAGCTGCAATTGACAAATGGGAATCTAAACACGAAACCTCACAAGAAATCGGGAGTTAATATTAATTCTTGATAAAAAAATAAAATTGAAACCCATGAAAATCATCATAGACCTACTTGAAAATTTAAAATTAAACGTAGTATTACAAGCCCAAGAAATTGATAAAGAATTTACATGGACACAACTATTTAATCCCGAATTTTACATAAACTTAGAATTAGGTGGTGTTCCTATCGGAATTTATATGGTTTTATTTATTGTATTTGCCGAAACCGGTTTGTTCATAGGCTTTTTTCTTCCGGGTGATAGTTTGCTGTTTTTATCAGGGATTTATTGCGAAGCATTGGCGCAACCTTTAACTTTTTTACCTCAAGGCTATTCGCCTGTTTTTGTGATTGCCACATTAATTGCCCTTTCAGGAATAATTGGTAATATTTTTGGCTATTGGTTTGGTTCGGTGTACGGGAAAAACTTATATCAAAAAGAAGATGGTTTTTTCTTTAAGAAAAAGTATTTGTACCACTCTGAAAGTTTCTTTCAAAAGCATGGCGGAATTGCAATTGTTTTTGCGCGTTTTTTACCCATTGTAAGAACTTTTGTACCTATTATAGCTGGAATTGTACACATGAAAAAAAGCAAATTCATGTTATATAATATTTTAAGTTCTATTTTATGGTCGTTTATTTTGGTGTATGCAGGACATTATTTATACGGTTTATTTTTAGAAAAATTTGATATTGATTTAAAACATCATATCGAAAAAATCATACTAATTTTAGTGGCTGTAACTACATTCCCTTTAGTAATGAAAGCAATTAAAGCGAGAAAAATAGGGAAAGTAGATGGATCTGGCGATGCGTAAATAAAGCTAAATTTATAGTAACATAAAGTATGCAACTGAGCTATTGGGAAATAAAAAATTGGTTCTCCAACGTGGATTTTACCATAGTAGGTAGCGGAATTGTAGGTTTACACACTGCTATTCGGTTAAGAGAACGGTTTCCAAAAGCCAAAATTATTCTATTAGAAAAAGGTGTTTTGCCTCAAGGTGCCAGTACTAAAAATGCTGGTTTTGCTTGTTTTGGAAGCGTTTCCGAAATTATTGACGATTTAAAAACACATACTGAAGAAGAAGTTATTCAACTAATTCAAAAACGTTATGCTGGTTTGGAACTGCTTCGTAATAACTTAGGTGATGCTGCGATTGATTATCAACCTTTAGGCGGTTACGAATTGTTTTTGAAAGAAGACGAAGCGTTTTATAGCGATTGTGTTTCCAAAATTCCATTTATAAATGATATCGTTCGTCCATTATTCAAATCGGATGTGTATGCCAAAGTAAACAATACTTTTCAGTTTAAAAACACGTTTGAGCATTTGATTTTTAATTCTTTTGAAGGTCAAATTGACACCGGAAATATGATGCAAGCTCTATTAAAAAAAGCAGCATTACACGATATTTTAATTCTAAACAATCAAACCGTTTCTCAATATCAGGAATTGAATGATGAAATTGAAGTTGTAACAAATGAAGTCAGTTTTAAAACTAAAAAACTGATTTTTACTACAAATGGTTTTGCATCCGAATTAACTAAAAATCAAGTAAAACCCGCAAGAGCACAAGTTTTAATTACCAAACCAATTACTAATTTACACATCAAAGGTACTTTTCATTTAGACAAAGGGTATTCATATTTTAGAAATATCAATAACCGAATTCTGTTGGGTGGCGGAAGAAACTTAGATTTTGAAGGTGAAACTACTACTTCATTGGAAACCAGTGAAAAAATTCAAAATCACTTGGAAGATTTGTTAAAAAATGTAATTTTGCCTACAACCCCGTTCGAAATTGAACATCGATGGAGTGGCATTATGGGAATAGGAAATTCGAAAAAACCAATAGTTCAACAAGTAAGCAATCACGTATATTGCGGCGTTAGAATGGGCGGAATGGGCGTAGCCATAGGAAGTTTAATTGGAAAAGAAGTAGCAGATTTAATATAAAATGGCAGCAATAAAAGCAACAATAAAACCAAAAAGTACTGGAAAAAAAGGATTTTTCAGTCATATAATGCGTTTCTTTTGGAAACTAATTATATGGTTCAATATCATTAGTTTGTTTTTTGTAGTGCTTTATAAATTTGTGCCTGTGCCCTACACGCCACTTATGGTAATCAGGTATTTTGAAAATAAATCTGCAGGGAAAAATATTGAAACCAAGCACCATTGGGTACCGTTAGAAAATATTTCTAAAAATTTACAAAAAGCAGTTATAGCCAGTGAAGACGGTAGATTTTTTGAACATTATGGTTTGGATTTTTCTGCCATGCAAAAAGCGGCTGTGGGAAATTTTAAAGGTAAAAAACTAAAAGGCGGAAGTACTATTACACAACAAACCGCAAAAAATGTTTTCCTTTGGCAAGGAAGAAGTTATTTCAGAAAAGCCTTAGAGGCCTATTATACAGTATTAATTGAATTAATTTGGGGAAAAGAACGCATACTTGAAGTGTACCTAAATAGTATTGAAATGGGCGACGGCATTTATGGTGCAGAAGCCGCAACGCAACATTGGTACAAAAAAGAATGTAAAAGTTTAACCCGAATGCAAGCCGCCGGAATTGCTGCAATATTACCAAATCCAAGACGATTTAGCCCAAATGGTTCGGCATACATTAGTCGAAAACAAAGCAGAATAGCACGATATATTTTAATGACAAAATTAAAATATTAACAGTTGAAATTACTAAAGTTGCTTTCTTTTTTTGCCTCGAATTCTCGAATCTTAAAAAATAATTTCAAAAATTAGTTCATCTTTGATGAAAATTCGAATTAAATCGAAATTGGTATAAAAAATTCGGAAATTCGTGGCTAAATTAAACACTAATTACTCCAAAGGGTAGAGTATAAACAAACAACTAACATGAAAACTGTCTTAATAACTGGTGCTGGTGGAGGAATTGGCAAACAAACTGCATTGTATTTTGCTAAAAATAATTGGACCGTTATTGCTACGTTACTACATCCTTCTGAAAGTGAAGATTTTAAAGACATTCCTTCGATTTTTTGTTACGAAATGGATGTTACTTCTTCGGAAAGCATTGCATCGGCTACTAAAATTATTTTGGAAAATCATCCTAAAATTGATACGATTATTAATAATGCAGGAATGGGCTATAGAAGTTTTGTAGAACTTTCTGAAGATTCCAAAATTGATACGATTGTAAATGTAAATTGGCTTGGTGTTGTGAAAGTGTGTCGGGCTTTTATACCTGCATTTAGACAACAAAAATATGGCCAATTTATAAATATTACTTCTGTTGCGGGCTTAGTAAATTTGCCTCTTGGAAATTTTTATCATTCGACCAAACAAGCAGTAGAAAGTTTCTCAGAATGTATGGCTTATGAATTGGTAGATTTTAATATCAGTGTAGCAACGGTACAATTTGGTAACGCACCAACTTCATTTCAAAAAAATGTAACCAAATGTGCGCCAACAGAAATTTTTTCTTACAATAAATTAATGAATAAAATTTCGAAATTGCTTTTGGATAAATCAGGTAAAAACGAAGATTTACCACAACAAATCGTAGAAAAATTATTTAAAATTGCCGAGAAACCAAATAAAAATTTCAGAAGATATACAATAGGTTTTGATGCGAATATAATGCGAATTTTAAGACGTGTATTGGGTTACAAAATATTTAACTATATCATTAGAAAATTTACTTTGAATAAATAAAAAAAGCCCTTCAGGAAGTACTAAAGGGCTTGTTCTATTTATATTTTTTTTATTCCCATATTGTACAACGTAAATACTTGCATATCTACATTTTCTTGAATGGTTGCTGCTACTGATTTTCCAGCGCCATGGCCTGCGTTTACTTCAATACGAATTAATACTGGATTATCTCCAGATTGTTTCGCTTGTAACTCGGCTGCAAACTTGAAACTATGCGCAGGCACTACGCGGTCGTCATGATCTCCTGTAGTAACTAAAGTAGCAGGATATTTTGTTCCCGCTTTTACATTATGTACAGGCGAATACCCTTTAATGTATTCAAACATTTCGGCACTTTGGTCAGCTGTTCCATAGTCGTAAGCCCAACCAGCACCAGCGGTAAATGTATGGTATCGTAACATATCTAAAACACCTACTGCAGGTAATGCCACCTTAATTAAATCAGGACGTTGCGTCATTACAGCACCTACTAATAATCCACCATTAGAACCGCCTTTTATGGCTAAATAATCAGATGAGGTATAGTTTTCTTTGATTAAATAATCGGCTGCAGCTATGAAATCATCAAATACGTTTTGTTTTTTAAATTGGGTTCCGGCATCGTGCCATTCTTTTCCATATTCACCACCTCCGCGTAAATTCGCGACAGCGTAAATCCCTCCATTTTCTAACCAAACCGCATTTGAAATACTAAATGCAGGAGTTAAACTTACATTAAATCCACCATAACCATATAAAATTGTAGGGTTTTTTCCGTTTAACAATGTTCCTTTTTTATAAGTAATAATCATCGGAACTTTTGTACCATCTTTAGACGTATAAAACACTTGTTTCGATTCGTATTTTGCCGAATTGAAATCTACTTTAGGTTGTTGATATATTTCAGATTTTCCTGTTTTTGGATCAAATGTATAAATGGTATTTGGCGTTACATAATTCGTAAACGAAAAATATAATGTAGTTTCTTTTTCTTTTCCGCCAAATCCTCCAGCCGTTCCAACACCAGGTAATTCAATATCTCTAACTAATTTTCCGTTGTAATCATATTGTTTGATGAACGAAACAGCGTCTTTCATATAACTTGCAAAAATATAACCACTTCCGGTGTTTGGCGACAATACATTTTTAGTTTCTGCAATGCAATCTTTCCAATTTTCCTTAGCCGGATTTGCTAAATCAAAAGTCACCACGCGTTTGTTTGGCGCTTTATAATTGGTTACCAAATAAATTTTCGATCCTTTGTTGTCTAAAACATCATTGTCGTTTTCGTAATTATCAATTAATGTTACGATTTTACTGTTTGGTTTTGATAAATCTAAATAATACAATTCGTTTCCAGAGGTTGAATTTGCAGCGGTAATGAATAAATAGTTTTCATCTTCCGAAACACCACCACCAACATATCTTCTTTTTACATCGCCACCATAAATTAATTTATCAGTTTTTTGCGAAGTGTTTAATTTGTGGTAATACAATTTGTGTTGGTCGGTTTTTGCCGATAATTCACTTCCTACAGGTTTGTCATAACTTGAATAGTAAAAGCCTTCGTTTTTGTACCAAGACACGCCGCTAAACTTTACATCCACAATCGTATCGCCAATAATTTTCTTAGTTTTAGCTTCCATTACAATAACTTTACGCCAATCGCTTCCGCCTTCAGAAATAGAATAAGCTACTAAACTTCCGTCTTTACTAAAGTTAATTCCGCCTAAAGAAGTAGTTCCATCTTTAGAAAAAGTATTAGGATCTAAAAAGAGTTCTTCATTTCCATTTTTATCTTTTCGATACAACACCGATTGATTTTGAAGCCCATTATTTTTATAATAATACGTATACTCACCTTCTTTAAATGGCGCCGAAATTTTTTCATAATTCCATAATTGCTCCATTCTGGTTTTTAGCTGATTGCGGTATGGAATTTGAGCTAAATAATCATAAGTTACTACATTTTGAGCTTTTACCCAAGCTTCCGTTTCTGCACTTCGGTCGTCTTCTAACCAACGATAAGGGTCGTTGATTTTTTCACCATAATAGGTGTCAACGTGGCCGATTTTTTTCGTTTCAGGATAGGTAATTTTATTTTGAGCCATACTACCGAATGAGAAAATTAAAGTTGTAAAAATAAATATTGCTTTCATATTTTTATTTTTTATTAAGTTACAAATATATGATTTCTACAAATTAAAATTTACACCTAAAACTATATTTCTACCCATATTATTAATACCATCCGTTTTTAAACGAGACAAATGAGCTACATATTGTTTATTTAATAAATTGGTGGCTGTAAGGAACAAATTAAATGTTGCTTTTTTCAACTGAATATCAGTTCCAATTCCTGATGAAAGCAATAGATAATCGTTAGTTTTGGTTTCAAAATTTCCTATTCTATTTTGATTAAACGTATAATTTGCTTGAAAGAAAACAAAACTATTTTTAATGTTTTTTGAAACATCAAAATTCGCTCTAAAATTATTTTTCCATTGATTGGCTGGTAATAATGGTAAATTAGAATTAGTGTTTAATTGTCCAATAACCATTTCGTAGCTACTTGACATATGTAACCAGTCGATTTCGTGTAAATGCAAGTGAATTCCAGTTTCTCCACCATATAAAACAGCATCATTTTGTAAATAATCATACACGAAATTATCATCAATCATTGTTCCATTAGGTGCTATAAATATATAATTGTTAATATGATTATAAAATCCGTTCGCAAAAAAATCAAAATGTTCGGCATTATAATCAACATTCAAATCAATTTGGAAATTTTGTTCGTTTTTTAAATTTGAATTACCAATTTCGTAACGATTACTTCCTTCGTGTACGCCATTTGAAGATAATTCAGATAAATTTGGCGCTCTAAAACCCGAGGCAAAATTGATTCTTGACGTAATTTTATCCGTAACATCCGTTTTTAATCCTAAAGACGCATTAATGCTTTTGAAGTTTTTATCTAATTTTTGAAAAGCACCTTCCTCCCCAATTTCTCCAAATTCTTCAATATTTACTTTTCTGAAATCATATCGAACACCAAATTGTAACAGATTTTTTTGAAATGCGTATTGCGAGGTTCCAAAGAAACCAATATCTGCAATTTTTGCATTTGGAATCAATCGTTCTTCTCCGAAATTTCTATTTTCTTGATTCATTCCTTGAAATCCAACAATAGTTTTTAGGCTTCCAAAATCAGGCAAATAGTACTTTACATTATAATTAAAAGTCTTTAATTTCATAAAAAGTGCCGTTTCGTCTTGACTTTCCAATTCTTTTCTATCATTAAAAACATAACCCGCAACAGCTTCTAATTTTGAATTTTTAAAATATAATTTCTGGTTAAAACTTAATAAATGATTTTCGATTTTCTGACTTGGGAATAAAGGCGTTCTAAATGTACTATTTTCGAGGTCTTCTTCGGGTAGACCCAAATTCAAATCATTATAATTATATCTTAAATCGGCTACATAACGAGAGGTTACATAGGAAGTTCCTAATTTAAAATCTTTTTCAATGAAACGTGTATTCACAACTGATTCACCATTTGGTAGTTTGTAATCGGCGTGTGATGAATAATTATTTTGAACTAAAAACTTAAATTTATCTACAGAATTTTTAAAGGTAACCGAACTATTTATACCTTGAGTATTACTATTTACAACTTGATTGACTGAAAATTCCGTCTTATTTGTAGCGGCATATTTTTCTGGATTAAAATACAAAACACCACCCATAGCATCCGAACCATATAATAAAGAAGCGGGTCCTTTTATAATTTCTACACTTTCTTGTCCGTTTGCATTTAAACCTAAACCGTGTTCTTCTCCAAATTGTTGATTCTCTAATCGAATGCCTTGTGCGTAAGTTAAAACACGGTTTCCGCTCAACCCTCGAATAACAGGTTTGCCTATTGAAATTCCAGTTGAGACAACATTTACTCCTGGGTTTGTAGCCAATGCGTCCGATAAATTTAGGGCACCCATATTTTGGATTTGTTTTAAATTAATATGGTCAATTTTTACCACATTTTCGTTTTGTGTGGTATTAAAAACAGAAGAAATTAAAATTTCATCGATATGATGATCTTCTTTTTCTAAGACAATATCTAATTTTATTTGGTCTTGATTTCCAATACTAATTTGTTGCGATTTGATTTCGAATTTCGCTTTTTTGAAAATCAACGTCAGTTTTCCAATGGGTAAATTCGTGATTTGAAATTCTCCTTTTTCATTGGATTTCGATTGAATAACGCCATCTAAAATTGAAATTTCAACATTTGAAATAGGTTCATTATTTTGGTTTTTTATTGTTCCTGAAATAGCATTTTGAGCAAAGCCCAAAGAGGTAAAGCCCATCAATATGATGAGAAAAATATATTTTTTCATTTGTATACGTTTAAATATTATTGATTTAAATTGCAATATTTTTTGCCACAGATTAAAAGATTAAAACGATTTAAATCTGTAATAATCAATGAAATCAGTGGCTTAAATTCACTTTAATAAAACTTAAACTACAGGCGGACCTCGATAGGAAAAATATAAAAATTCATTTTCTTTTACAAAGGATTCGTAAACAGAAGAATAATGAAAGGTATGATTGGGATTAATAAAATCATAAGTAAAAACAGCTTCTGCTAAAAAGGCAGCAAATTCATAATCACAAACCGGACAATCGTTATGATTTCCTTTTGAAAAATGCGTTTTAGAAGTGTTTTCTTGAGTAACCTCATCACAAAAATGATGGGCTTCATCTGTAAAAATATGTAACGACTGATAGCATATGGCGAAAAGTAGCGCCAGTGCCATCAGTACGTTAAATTTTACATATTTTTTTTGCATTATACTAAGTTATTGGCTACTAAATATTCGGCAATTTGTACGGTATTTGTTGCGGCACCTTTACGTAAATTATCAGCAACAATCCACATATTCAGTGTGTAGGGTTGACTTTCATCTCTACGTATACGTCCTACAAAAACATCATCTTTTCCTTCTGCGTAAAACGGCATCGGATAGGTAAATGTATCTAAATTATCTTGAACTGTAATTCCTGGTGTATTGTGTAAAAGGGTACGAACTTCATTTACATCAAAATCTGAATAAAACTCCACGTTAACCGCTTCACTATGTCCGCCAACTACCGGAATTCTTACCGCAGTAGCCGTAACGCCAATGTTTTTATCATTTAATATTTTTTGCGTTTCGCGAACCAATTTCATTTCTTCTTTCGTGTAATCGTTTTCTTCAAACACATCACATTGAGGAATGGCATTTCTATGAATTTGGTATTTATAAGCCATTTCGCCTTTAATACCAGCATATTCGTTTTCTAATTGTTGCACGCCTTTTACTCCTGTTCCGGTAATAGATTGATATGTAGAAACGATAATACGTTTAATTTTATATTTTTTATGCAATGGAGCTAAAGCCATTACTAATTGTATCGTAGAACAATTTGCATTTGGAATAATCTTGTCCTCAGCAGTTAAGATATCCGCATTGATTTCTGGAACGACTAATTTCTTAGTTTCATCCATTCTCCAAGCCGAAGAATTATCAATAACTGTTGTACCTGCAGCAGCAAATTTTGGCGCCCAAGCTAAAGAAGTTTCTCCTCCAGCAGAAAACAAAGCAATATCAGCTTTCATATCTACTGCAGTTTGTAAACCCACAACTTTATATGTTTTACCGTTAAACTCAATTTCTTTACCAACAGATTTTTCTGAAGCAACAGGAATTAATTCCGTTACCGGAAAATTTCTTTCTTTTAATATTTGAAGCATTACTTCTCCCACCATTCCAGTGGCTCCAACAACGGCTACTTTCATAATCTTTGCATTTATTATTTTAGCACTGCAAAAGTATAAAACTTATTGCTAATAATTTTCATATAAAAAGGTATTAATCATAAAAAAACTGCCCGTAAGCAGTTTTTAAAAAATTTTATTTTACCAAAGAATCTAACAAAGTTACCAATTCAGGTGACGAAGGTCTTGGTGCATCAGCGTTTACAATTTTTCCTTCTGGGCTAATTAAAATGAATCTTGGAATTCCCTCGATTTTATATCCTTGTACAAAATCTGATTTCCAATCTTTATCTGCTAATAATTGAATACCTCCTAAGTTTTTCTCGGTAACAAATTTGCTCCATTTGTCGTGATTTTTTTGCTCGTCAACAGAAATACTTACAAATTCGATATTTTTTCCGTGATAAGCCGCTTCAGTTTTTTGTAAAAAAGGAATTTCTTGACGACAAGGACCACACCAAGTTGCCCATACATCAACATATACAAATTTCCCTTTTAAATCTTCTAAAGACGTAACACCACCTTTATGATTTTCGTATTTAAATGTTGGAGAAGCCGTTCCGTTTAATTTTTTTAATTCAAAACCTGCAGAAAGATAATCAATCATACCTTTCATACCTTTTTCAACATCTCCTTTATATTTAGCTACAAAACCAGCATCTAAATCTTTAGGTAACGCTGCAAAAATAGTCTCTTTATATTTGGCCACTTCTGCAGTTAAAATTTCTAAGTTTTCCGCTTTCATCATTGGTTCAAAAGCAGTTTGATCTGCTTGTTTTAGCATTTCAGCCGCTAAAAACATATTTTCTTTTGCTCCTTTTCCTTTAAAAGAAATGGTATTATCAAAATCTTTATAATCTAAAGAAACTTGTATATCTGTAGTATTGGTTAAATATAAATCTGCATATTGCTCATCAACTTCAAGTTTAAACATTCCATATGTTACTTTGAAAGTTGCGTTAAAATCGCCTTTTTTATCTGCCACAATCATTTGGCTAAAACCTCTTGATTTTACATAAATGGTATCTGTTGGTTTATTTGCAATTTTAGCTGAAAATTTAACTTGAGCACTGGCTGTTAAAGAAAAAACACCTGCTACAACGCCTAATAAAAATGTTTTGTGGTTTGTCATTTTGAAAAATTTAATTTATAAAGTGTAAATATAACAGAATTAAAAAAATAAAATACAAAAAAATTGTTAAGATTATTAATTGTTAAACTAAAATAAAATTTAAAATTATTATACTTTTGCAAAAAACAAATAACAATGTATAGAAGTCATAATTGTGGTGAACTTAACGCTACACATATTAATCAAGAAGTTACGTTAGCGGGTTGGGTTCAAAAAACACGTGATAAAGGTTTTATGATTTGGATTGATTTGCGTGATCGATATGGAATTACGCAATTAATTTTAGACGAAACCAGAACGGATAAAGCCATTTTTGAAGCTGCAAAATCTTTAGGTCGTGAATTTGTGGTTCAAGTAAAAGGAACTGTAATTGAACGAGAATCTAAAAATAAAAATATTCCAACAGGTGACATTGAAATTTTAGTTTCTGAAATGACTATCTTGAATGAATCGTTAACACCACCATTTACAATTGAAGATGAAACGGACGGCGGTGAAGATATTCGAATGAAATACCGTTATTTAGATATTCGTAGAAATCCTGTAAAAAACAGCTTATTATTTCGTCATAAAGTGGCGCAAGAAGTACGAAATTATTTATCGAATGAAGGCTTTTGCGAAGTTGAAACACCCTATTTAATAAAATCTACTCCAGAAGGTGCACGTGATTTCGTAGTGCCAAGTAGAATGAATGAAGGACAATTTTATGCACTTCCACAATCGCCACAAACGTTCAAGCAATTGTTAATGGTAGGTGGAATGGATAAATATTTTCAAATTGTGAAATGTTTCCGTGATGAAGATTTACGCGCAGACAGACAACCCGAATTTACTCAAATTGACTGCGAAATGGCTTTCGTAGAACAAGAAGATATTTTAAATCAGTTTGAAGGCTTAACGCGCCATTTGCTAAAAGAAGTAAAAGGAGTTGAAATAGAAAAATTTCCTCGTATTACGTACGATTACGCTATGAAAACGTATGGAAATGACAAACCAGATATCCGTTTTGGAATGGAATTTGGCGAGTTAAACGAAGTAACCAAACATAAAGATTTTCCTGTATTTAATGCAGCAGAATTTGTAGTGGGTATCGCAGCTCCAGGTTGTGCAGCTTACACCAGAAAAGAAATCGATGCGTTAATTGACTGGGTAAAACGCCCACAAATTGGTGCAACAGGAATGATTTATTGCAAATATGAATTAGACGGAAGCTTAAAATCATCTGTAGATAAATTTTTCGATCAAGAAGATTTGAAAAAATGGGCTGACATTACGGGAGCGAAACCAGGAGATATGATTTTTGTTTTATGTGGAAATACCGATAAAACAAGAACACAACTTTCTGCTTTACGTATGGAATTAGCGACTCGTTTAGGTTTAAGGAATCCAGATGAATTTGCGCCACTTTGGGTTTTGGATTTTCCATTGTTAGAATGGGATGAAGAATCTGAAAGATACCACGCGATGCACCATCCATTTACTTCTCCAAAACCAGAAGATATGCATTTAATTACAACCGAACCTGGTAAAATTAGAGCCAATGCGTACGATATGGTTTTAAACGGAAACGAAATTGGTGGAGGTTCTATTCGTATACACGATAGAAATTTACAAGAACGAATGTTTGAATTATTAGGATTTACTAAAGAAGAAGCGGAAAACCAATTTGGATTTTTAATGAACGCCTTTCAATTTGGTGCGCCACCACACGGCGGTTTAGCTTTTGGATTAGACAGACTGGTAGCTATACTTGGCGGCCAAGAAACTATTAGGGATTTTATTGCCTTCCCAAAAAATAATTCCGGAAGAGATGTAATGATTGACGCACCTTCATTAATTGACGAAAAACAATTAGAAGAATTACATATAAAATTAAATATTGCAAAATAAAAACACAATTTTCTTGCTTGTGTAAAATAAATGTATATATTTGCTCATTATTAATAATTAAATACGCATATAATGCAAACAGGAACAGTAAAATTCTTCAATGAAACTAAAGGTTTTGGTTTCATCACTAACGAAGATACAGGTAAGGACATTTTTGTTCACGCTACAGGAATCAAGGTTGAAAACTTAAACGAAGGAGACCGTGTTAGTTACGAAGAAGAAGAAGGAAGAAAAGGAATTGTAGCAACAAACGTTGTAATATTAAACGATTAATTTATTACCCTCTAAAAACGCTCCCGATAACGGAGCGTTTTTTTATGCTTTATTTTCTTATTTAGAATGATTATAAATGTAATCATTTTAATAAAATTGACATTCTTAATGTGGTTTAAATTTTGATAATACCGCAATACAAATTAATTTTGTGGCTATTTTAAAAATAACATTAAAATGCAAAATTCTCAAATAGATTTTATACCTATTCTAATGCAAGTACTTCTTGCTGTAGGGTTTGTTGCTTTAACAATTTTTGGCTCAAGCTTATTAGGTCCAAAAAGATCATCTGCAAACAAAGATAAAAGTTTCGAATGCGGAATTGAATCTGTTGGAAACGCACGTATTCCATTTTCTGTAAAATATTTCTTAGTCGCTATTTTATTCGTTTTGTTTGATGTGGAAGTTATTTTTATGTATCCTTGGGCAGTAAATTTCAAAGAATTAGGTACTGAGGGACTAATTAAGATGATTGTTTTTATGACTTTATTACTAATCGGTTTCTTCTATGTAATTAAGAAGAAAGCATTAGTTTGGGAATAACAAATTAAAATGTATGGAAAAGAATAAAGTAAATATGGTTGATGCTCCAGAAGGACACGCTGGCGAAGGTTTCTTCGCAACGAAATTAGACCAAGTTGTTGGTTTGGCTCGTGCCAATTCATTATGGCCATTACCATTTGCTACTTCGTGTTGCGGTATCGAATTCATGGCAACAATGGCATCTCATTATGATTTGGCTCGTTTTGGATCAGAACGTGTAAGTTTTTCTCCTCGTCAGGCAGATATGCTTTTGGTAATGGGAACCATCTCAAAAAAAATGGCGCCAATTTTACGTCAAGTTTACGAACAAATGTCTGAACCTCGTTGGGTTATAGCTGTTGGAGCTTGTGCTTCTTCAGGTGGAATTTTTGATACTTATTCTGTATTACAAGGTATTGATAAAGTAATTCCTGTGGACGTTTATGTACCAGGTTGTCCTCCTCGTCCAGAACAAATAGTAGATGGCGTAATGCAACTACAAGAATTAGTAAAAAGTGAATCTCAAAGAAGAAGACATTCTGCAGAATATAAAGAATTGTTAGCTTCCTATAATATAGAATAATAATGGCTTTAGAATCAGTAGATATACAAAGTAAACTTCAAGAAACTTTTGGAGACCACGTAAAGTATTTTAGAACAGAATACGATATGTTTGTTTTGGAAGCCGATGTAGATGTTGTATACAACGTAATAAAATTCTTAAAAGAAGAACCTTCTTTAAACTTTAATTTTCTAACCGATCTTTGTGGTGTACACTATCCAGATAGTGATGTAAACGAGCAATTTTGTGTGGTATATCATTTACATAATTGGTACGAAAACAAAAGAATACGAGTAAAAGCATTTTTAAACGGATCAAATCCTGAAGTTAAATCGGTTGTTTCATTATTTAATTGTGCCAATTGGATGGAACGCGAAACATTTGATTTCTATGGAATTATTTTTGAAGGCCATCCAAATTTAGTTCGAATTTTAAATATGGACGAAATGACTTCTTTCCCAATGAGAAAAGAATTTCCAATGGAAGATTCAGGAAGAACAGACAAAGACGACCGTTTCTTTGGTAGAACCATTAATAATTTATCAATTTAAGATGGGAAAAGTAACATTACCTGCAGATCATAGATATTATAAATACATTGAGGAGCGTCATAACGAAGATGGAAGCGAATTAGCTATCTTAAACTTAGGCCCTACTCACCCTGCCACTCACGGAATTTTTCAGAACATCTTATTAATGGATGGTGAACGAATTTTAGACGCAGAACCAACAATAGGTTACATTCATAGAGCATTTGAAAAAATTGCTGAAAATCGTCCGTTTTATCAAATTACGCCGCTAACAGATCGAATGAATTATTGTTCATCGCCAATTAACAATATGGCTTGGTGGATGAGTTTAGAAAAATTATTAGATATCGAAGTTCCAAAACGTGCACAATATTTACGTGTTATTGTAATGGAATTAGCGCGTATTACAGACCATTTAATTTGTAACTCCATTTTAGGTGTAGATACAGGTGCATATACCGGATTCCTTTATGTATTTCAATTCCGTGAAAAAGTATATGAAATTTATGAAGAAATTTGTGGCGCGCGTTTAACTACAAATATGGGAAGAATAGGTGGTTTTGAAAGAGATTGGTCGCCAAGAGCTTTTGAATTATTAGATACCTTTTTAAAAGATTTCCCAGTAGCTTGGAAAGAATTTGAAGATTTATTTACAAGAAATAGAATCTTTATTGACCGAACAGTTAATGTTGGTGCAATAACTCCAGAAATGGCAATGGATTACGGATTTACAGGTCCGAATTTAAGAGCCGCTGGTGTAGATTACGATGTTCGTGTTGCACAACCCTATTCTTCATATGAAGATTTCGAATTTAATGTTCCTGTTGGAAAATCAGGTGATACATACGACAGATTTTGCGTAAGAAACGCCGAAGTTTGGGAGAGTTTAAGCATTATCCGTCAGGCTTTAGATAAAATGCCAGAAGGAAATGTATTCCACGCGGATGTTCCAGATTATTACCTTCCTCCAAAGGAAGATGTTTACCATAATATGGAAGCCTTAATTTATCACTTTAAAATTGTAATGGGTGAAGTACCTGTTCCAGTTGCAGAAGTATATCAACCTGTTGAAGGTGGTAATGGTGAATTAGGTTTTTATTTAATTACAGACGGAAGTAGAACACCATATAGATTGCATTTCAGAAGACCAAGTTTTATATATTATCAAGCTTACCCTGAAATGATTAAAGGAGCCATGTTGTCAGATGCTATTGTAATCTTATCAAGTTTAAATGTAATTGCTGGCGAATTAGACGCATAATAAAATTATAAATGATGAATTTTAAATTATAAATTATTACAAACATTTAAAATTTCTAATTCAAAATTTAAAATAAAAAAAATGGAAATATCAAATATCAAACAAGAGATACACATAACTGAAGAGTTAATGACTCGTATTAACGAACTAATCAGTCATTATCCTGCAGATAAAAAGAAATCGGCATTACTACCTGTTTTACATGAAGTACAAGATGCTCATGACAATTGGTTAAGTGTAGAATTGCAACAAAAAGTAGCTGAAATTTTAGAAATTCTTCCAATTGAAGTGTACGAAGTGGTAACTTTCTATACGATGTTTAACACAAAACCTGTGGCTAAATATATGTTCGAATTTTGTAGAACATCTTGTTGCGCTACTCGCGGTGTAGAGGATTTAATGGATTACGCTTGTTCTAAATTGGGCGTAAAAGAAGGAGAAATTACTTCAGACGGATTGTTTCAAGTAGTTGGTGTAGAATGTTTAGGCGCTTGTGGATATGCTCCAATGTTGCAATTAGGCGATTTTTATCACGAAAAACTTACAAAAGATACTTTTGATACGTTAATTGAAAATTGCAAAGCTGAAAAAATAACTTTACACGATAAATAATATCATGGGAAAGAAAATATTATTAGACAAAATCAATATTCCAGGAATAAAAACCTACGAGGTATACCGTGAAAATGGCGGTTATAAATCAGTGGAAAAAGCACTTAGTATGCAACCTGACGACATTACAGAAGAAGTAAAAGCTTCAGGACTTCGTGGTCGTGGTGGTGCAGGTTTCCCTGTAGGTATGAAATGGAGTTTTATCGATAAAAAATCAGGAAAACCACGTCATTTAGTTTGCAATGCAGACGAATCTGAACCAGGTACTTTTAAAGACCGTTTCTTAATGGAATATATTCCTCACCTTTTAATAGAAGGAATGATTACTTCAAGTTTTGCACTTGGCGCGAATCTTTCTTACATATATATTAGAGGAGAATATATGTGGGTTTTTAAAATTTTAGAAAAAGCTATTAAAGAAGCTTATGCTGCAGGTTGGTTAGGTAAAAATATTAAAGGTTCTGGTTTCGATTTAGATTTATATGTTCACGTTGGTGCGGGAGCCTATATTTGTGGAGAAGAAACCGCTTTAATTGAATCTTTAGAAGGTAAAAGAGGGAATCCTCGTATTAAACCACCATTTCCTGCAATTTCAGGATTATGGGCAAACCCAACTGTGGTAAATAATGTAGAATCTATTGCAGCTGTACCTTGGATAGTAATGAATGGTGGAGCTGAATATGCAAAAATTGGTTTAGAACGATCTACTGGGACCAAATTAATTTCTGCTTCTGGGCATATTAAAAATCCAGGTGTGTACGAAATTGAAATGGGAATTACAGTAGAAGAATTTATGAATTCTGACGAGTATTGTGGCGGTATGATTGATGACAGACCTTTAAAGGCTTTAGTTCCTGGTGGTTCTTCGGTGCCGATTTTACCAGCACATTTAATATACAAAACCGCTGCAGGAACAGACCGATTAATGACCTACGAATCCTTATCAGATGGAGGTTTCGCAACAGGTTCAATGTTAGGTTCTGGAGGTTTTATAGTTTATAATGACACTACTTGTATTGTTAGAAATACATGGAATTTTTCACGTTTCTATCACCATGAAAGTTGCGGACAATGTACACCTTGTCGTGAAGGAACGGGTTGGTTAGAGAAAATATTATGGAGAATTGAAAATGGTCAAGGTCGTGAAGAAGACATCGACTTACTATGGAACATTCAATCTAAAATTGAAGGAAACACCATTTGCCCATTAGGCGATGCTGCTTCTTGGCCAGTAGCTGCTGCTATTCGTCATTTCAGAGAAGAATTTGAATATCACGTAAGATTCCCAGAAAAAATTAAAGATAGAAACCATTATGTGAACGAACCTTTTGAAAAAGTTCGTCATTTAATTGGAAAACAAACTGTTTAATAAAAAACTCAAAAATGATTCTATTAAGAATCAAACAATTATAACATGAAAGTAACCATAGACGGACAAAGCGTTGAAGTAGAACCAGGAACAACTATCCTGCAAGCTGCACGTATGATTGGAGGCGATTTAGTGCCGCCAGCCATGTGTTATTATTCGAAATTAAAAGGAAGCGGTGGAAAATGTCGTTGCTGTTTAGTTGAAGTGGCTAAAGGTAGCGAAGCTGATCCAAGACCTATGCCAAAATTAATGGCATCTTGTGTTACAGGATGTATGGATGGTATGGAAGTGAATAGTAAAAATTCAGACAGAGTAACAGAAGCAAGAAAATCTGTAACCGAGTTTTTATTAATTAATCACCCTTTAGATTGTCCTGTTTGTGACCAAGCCGGAGAATGTAATTTACAAGATTTAAGTTTCGAACACGGAAAATCAGAAACGCGTTTCATTGAAGAAAAAAGAACTTTTGAACCAGAAAATATTGGCGATAAAATTCAATTACACATGAACCGTTGTATCTTGTGTCAACGTTGTACGACTTTAGCAGACCAATTAACCGATAAAAGAGTTCATGGCGTTTTAAATCGTGGAGACCATGCACAAATTTCAACCTGTGTTTCTGCTGCTATTGATAATGAATTTTCTGGAAATATGATTGATGTTTGTCCTGTTGGAGCATTAACAGACAAAACATTCCGTTTCAAAAGTAGAGTATGGTTTAATAAACCTTTTGATGCACACAGAGAATGTACCACGTGTTGTGGGAAAACAACTGTTTGGATGTTCGGAAACGAAATTCAAAGAGTAACTGGAAGAAAAGACCAATATGGTGAAGTAGAAGAATTTATTTGCAATACCTGTCGTTTCGATAAAAAAGAAGTGGCAGACTGGACAATTGAAGGTCCGAAAAAATTTGCAAAAGATTCTGTAATTAACCAAAACAATTATACCCGTACTTTGGAAAAAGTAACTATCGATACAGAAAAAAACATATTATTAGGTCGCGATGAAGATCGTGTTAAAATTAGTATGTCAGGTGTTCCATTAAAAAATACAGATAACTAATGGATAGCGTATTTATTATAGAAAAAAGCGTCATCATAGTTGTTGTTTTTGCATTAACTATGCTAATGGCGATGTATTCTACTTGGGCAGAACGTAAAGTTGCTGCATTTTTACAAGACCGAGTAGGACCAAATCGTGCAGGATGGGGTGGACTTTTACAACCACTTGCCGATGGAGCCAAATTATTTACTAAAGAAGAATTTTTTCCAAACACTCCAAATAGATTTTTATTTATTTTAGGACCTGCGATAGCAATGAGTACGGCATTAATTACAAGTGCGGTAATTCCATGGGGAGATAAAATTCATGTTTTTGGAAGAGATGTTTTACTTCAAGCTACAGATATTGATGTATCAATTTTGTATGTTTTTGGTGTATTGTCAATCGGAGTTTACGGAATTATGATTGGTGCTTGGGCATCAAA
Source organism: Flavobacterium sp. (assembly GCF_040382755.1). Lineage (GTDB taxonomy): Bacteria > Bacteroidota > Bacteroidia > Flavobacteriales > Flavobacteriaceae > Flavobacterium. The sequence goes on along the minus strand of NZ_JBEIET010000030.1, from coordinate 589 downwards.
CAACAAATATTCGTTAATGTCAGCTGTTCGTGCTTCTTCGCAAATGATTTCTTATGAAGTGGCGATGGGATTGGCCATGATATCCATTTTAATGATGTCGGGTTCTTTATCTTTAAAAGACATTACTGTAATGCAAGCCAACGACGGATGGAATATTTTCTATCAGCCTTTAGCTTTCTTAATTTTCTTAATTTGTTCATTTGCAGAAACCAACAGAACGCCTTTCGATTTAGCAGAATGTGAATCGGAATTAATTGGTGGTTATCATACCGAATATTCATCAATGAAAATGGGATTCTATTTATTTGCTGAATATGCAAATATGTTTATTTCATCAACAATTTTAGCTGTGGTGTTTTTAGGAGGTTATCATTTTCCAGGAATGGCTTGGGTAAATGAAAACTGGGGAATAAATATTGGTGCCTTATTAGGATTTTTAACCTTATTTGCAAAAATATGTTTCTTCATCTTTTTCTATATGTGGGTAAGATGGACAATTCCACGTTTCAGATACGACCAATTGATGCATTTGGGTTGGAAAATATTAATACCATTAGCGGTTATTAATATTATTATTACAGGAATTGTA
>NZ_JBEIET010000029.1:0-21367 GCF_040382755.1 Flavobacterium sp. | reverse complement strand
GGTTGGGATGAAGAAAAGCAAATGTATTATTACTTGGTTTATTTTAACAAAGAAAGTAAATCATAATTATAAAAAAATCCTCAATTACTTCTAATTGAGGATTTTTTTTAATTAAACAATTCTTTTACGTTGTCTATTTTGCATATAATCTTCGATTGCTTTTTTAGAAGTATACCAGTTTTTTCCTTCTTTGTAAGCATCAATTTTTCCCTGACGCGCTAATAAACTTACATATTCCATGCCGTAAGGAGTTCCTGGCTCACTAACAATATTTGAAATAGAATCATATTCTAAATCATTATTTGGAATGGCAGACAAATATATATTTAAAGATCGCTCAATTGATTGACACATTAGTAGCATTAGTTTATCATAATTTCCAGCATTAGCTTGATTTAATGCATCATAATACTTTTTCCTATCTAGGCTTAAAATAATAGCTGGAGGAAATCCTTTACTCATTAAAATTAAATTCATTACCAAACGAACCGTTCTTCCATTTCCATCAAAAAAAGGATGAATCCAAACAAATTTATGATGAAAAATAGTTACCAATTCAATATCATTTAATTGTAAAGGATTATCATTAACAAATGCAATTAATTCATCTAAAAACTGAGATACTTTAAGTGCATTAGGCGGAATAAAATTAGCTCCAGAAACACGAACACCAGAAGTACGTAGCCTTCCAGCAAAATCTTCTTCAATTCCATGTAAAACCAATTCGTGAAGTTTAAGAATATCTGAATCATTTAATACATACCCTTCTTGAACTAATTTATATAATTGATGTAATGCCAGCTGGTGGTTTTTAGCTTCTAAATGTTCACGCATAGATTTCCCTTTGATAGTAAATCCTTCATTTATAATCATATGGGTTTCATTTAAAGACAAGGTATTTCCTTCAATACTATTAGAATTATAAGTCCATTCTACAGTAAAAGCATCCTGAATTTTTTGTAACGAGTACGAGTTTAAAGGCCTAGCTAAATTTAAGGCATCCCGTTTTTCTACTAATCTTGTAAAAGTAGTTTCGTAAGTTTCTCTGTATTTTAAGTCAATATCCCACATATAATATTATTTGCCACAAAGGTATTATTATTTTTTTAATATCGTTATATATTAAAATATATTTTTACCGATATTAAAAAATTAAAGATAAAAAAACTCAAAATATATTTGAGTTTAAATTATTTCTTCAAAATAAGATTTAGCCTTACATCTCAAAAAACAAAGGTTCAATCATAGTTCTATCGGCAACCGCTTCTACTCGATCTGAAATTTTATTACAAAAAATCAATCGTTGTGATTTAGAAATGCTTTCTGACATTCGATTTGTTTTGGCATCTAATCGAAGTTTAAATAAAATATCGGCGTCATCAACCACAAACATAAGCAATCTATTTACATCAAAACCTGCAGTAGCAAACATTAAATCTAAGCGATTTGGCGTTCCAATTAAAACATCAACACCTAATGAAATTTGATTTTTATCCCAATCCATATCGCCTTTATCGTGTGCGCCGTAAACTCGTAATTGCGTGTATCGATTGTATTTTTTAAACATTTCAACCATTTCCAAAACTTTCTCTTTTGTTTCCACAACAATTAAAGCTCTGGGCGATTCCATAAATGGTTTTTCCAATCGTTGAATCACATTTAATACAATTGTTGTTGATTTTCCTGATTTTTTATCAGATTGAATTACAGCATCCGCACCACTTTTGATAGTTGAAAACGTTTCTTGTTGCATTTCATTCGCTTCGGTTAAACCGTTTTCGATTAATGCTTCCTGTAAAAGTGGGTTTATTTTTTTTAATTGCATTTTATTTAGCGTTTTGCCGTAAACATTAAGCTATTGGCTGATTTTATTTAGAAGCGAACAAAGTTACATCATTTTCAGAGATTTCGTTTCCTCCAAGGATAATTAAACGTTCTACTACATTTCTTAATTCACGAATATTTCCCGTCCAATCGTATTCTTGTAATAATTTCACAGCTTGTTTAGAAAATATTTTTACCGAACTACCTTGTTCTTCAGAAATTTTCAATGCGAAATGGGCTATCAACATAGGAATATCCTCACGTCTTTCATTTAATGCTGGAACTTTTATTAAAATTACTGCCAATCTGTGGTACAAATCTTCTCTAAAACGTCCTTCGGCTATTTCTGTTTTCAAATCTTTATTAGTTGCGGCAATCACACGAACATCTACTTTTATATCTTTATCTGCACCTACTCTTTGAATAAGATTTTCTTGCAAAGCGCGTAAAACTTTAGCTTGCGCCGACAAACTCATATCGCCAATTTCATCTAAGAAAATAGTGCCGCCGTTTGCTGCTTCAAATTTTCCAGCTCTGTCTTTTACTGCAGATGTAAATGCGCCTTTTACGTGTCCGAATAACTCACTTTCAATTAGTTCTGAAGGAATAGCAGCACAATTTACCTCAATAATGGCTTGTTGTGCACGATTACTTTTTTCGTGTAATTGATGTGCTACTAACTCTTTACCTGTTCCGTTTGGACCTGTAATTAAAACTCTTGCGTCGGTTTGAGCAACTTTATCAATCATCGTTTTAATATGAGAAATGGCGTCACTCTCACCAATCATTTCGTAGTTTTTAGAAACTTTTTTCTTGAGAATTTTATTTTCCACAACCAATTGCTTTTTATCTAAAGCATTTCTAACAGTATTTAACAAACGATTCAAATCAGGTGGTTTTGAAATATAATCAAAAGCGCCTAAACGCATCGTTTGAATGGCAGTTTCCAAATCGCCGTGACCAGAAATCATAACCATTGGAATTTCAGGTTTTATTTTTTTTATGGCTTCCAACACCTCAACGCCATCCATTTTTGGCATTTTAATATCGCACAAAATCAAATCGAAATCTTCGTTTTTTACCAATTCAATTCCTTGTAAACCGTCTTCAGCTTCTTGCACCAAATAGGTATCATTTTCTTCCGATAAAATTTTAGTTAACACGCGACGTATTGGCGCTTCGTCTTCTATGATTAGGATTTTTGACATAAAATGTATTTTGTTTAGTTGTTTATTTGTTTAATCGTTAAAACTAACATAAGTATACTATTTATTTCCTATTAAAATTTATCAAATATTATTCCTAAACAAAACAGTACGAAAAATAAAATAGAACAAATTGAATTATACTTAGAATACAACCTGAAATCATCAATATATGATAATGAAAAATTATTTTTCTTTAAAACATCTATTTTATTAATTGAATCTGCAATATCAAAAGTTATCAAGAAAAATGAAAATATTAAAAAAACATATTCAAAATAAACTACTATAAATAATCTATATGCTAATAACATAACAATCAGCATAATTAAAATAAACAGAACAAAATTAGTTCTCTTCCTAAAAATATTCTCTTTCAATCTTCTTTCTGTTGGATTTGAATATTTATAAATTCTGAATGATTTATTAGATAAATAAGCCGTTGTAATTATAAATAAAATACAAAATATTTTAAACAAAATTTCTCCTTTTAATATTTCAACCATCTATATAATTCTTTCCAAGTTGGTTTTTTGCCGTACATTAAAATTCCTACACGATAAATTTTGCTCGCAAACCAAACTACTCCAACAAATGTAGCAAATAATAACACTAAAGATACAATAATTTGCCAAGTAGGCACGCCAAACGGAATACGCATTAGCATAACAATTGGCGATGTAAACGGAATCATAGAGAAAATCGTTGCAATATTTCCGTGAGGATCGTTGGCAACCGTAAAAAACCCAATATATACACCTAACATTAAAGGCATAATAATAGGCAATAAAAATTGTTGCGAATCGGTTTCATTATCAACAGCGGCACCAATGGCAGCGTATAAAGAACTATATAAGAAATAACCACCAATGAAATAAAATATAAACGAAATGATAATTGTAGCAATTGGTAAATTTCCTAATTCATCTAAATATAAAGGTAACTTCGCCATTAATCCGCTGTTTTCAGTGGCTAATTTCACTGCTTGCGGATTAGCACTTGCAGCTGTTTCTGCACCAAAAAAGGTAGAAACAATAAAGAAAATAGAAGTTCCAACAATAGCCCAAATGGTAAATTGCAAAATTCCTGCTAAAGAATTTCCAATGATTTTCCCCATCATTAACTGAAATGGTTTTACAGATGAAATGACAATTTCTATAATTCGATTGGTTTTTTCTTCAATCACACTTCGCATCACAAAGTTTCCGTAAATAATAATAAACATCATAATTAAGTAGCCAAAAAGAAAACCCAATCCAATTTTAATTTCATTAATTCCTTTTAAACTGGCATCACCTGAATATTTACTTAATTGCAAAGTCGATTCCACTTTAGCCTTTTCAATTTTAGAAATATCTAAATTATTAGTTTTGAAATTATCTTGAGTCAAAATAGAATCCACAACATATTCAATATTTGAGATAAATTCTGCACTGGCACTTTCATCTGAAATATATTCAACTTTAGTCTTTAAATCTTGAATGGTTGCCGTTTTTGGAATAAACAAAAGTCCTTCATAGCTTTTACTTGCTGTATCTTTTGCCACTTTAAATGGCATCGAAGACAAATCAGTAAAAGCAGTTTCTTTGTCAGATTTTAAACTACTTTTTAATATATTTCCTTCATCGTAAATGGCAATTTTAGTAGCCTCATCTTTATTGATACTTGATAAATAACCAATTAAAAAAGACATTCCTAAGAAAATTAGCGGACTTAAAAAAGTCATCACTATAAAAGATTTGTTGCGCACTTTGGCAATAAATTCTCTTTGTACGATTAATAATAATTTGTTCATTATGTTTTAGATTTTTAGAAGATTAGACTTCTTAGATTTTTAGCTTTTTGACATTTATTTCATTAAAATTTCAGAAAATCTAACCTTCTAAAATTCTAATAATCTAAAATATCTATTCTGTTACTGTTTGAATAAAAATATCGTTTACACTTGGAATTTTCTCAGCAAAATGGGTTACTTGTCCGTTTTGAGATAAAATAGATAATAATTCATTTGAAGAATGATTTCCTAATTGAACTTCCAATTTTAAATCATCGTTTAACGATTTGAAATCGGTTTGTCCGATAGTAAACTTTTGAGTTAATTGATACATTAATGCTTCTACATTTTGTGTCATAACGCCAACTTGAAATGTATTTGTTCTAAATTTTCGTTTTACATCTTCAAGTTTTCCTTCAATTAATTTGTTTGATTTATGAATTAACGCAATGTAATCGCACATTTCTTCTACACTTTCCATTCGATGCGTTGAAAAAATAATGGATGTTCCTTTTTTATTTAATTCTATAATTTCATCCTTAATTAAATTGGCATTCACAGGATCAAATCCAGAAAAAGGTTCGTCTAATATTAATAATTTTGGATTATGAAGTACCGTTACAATAAATTGCACTTTTTGAGCCATTCCTTTAGAAAGTTCTTGTAGCTTTTTATCCCACCACGTTTCTATTTCAAACTTTTCGAACCAATATTTTAATTGTTTTTTGGCTTCTTGTTTGCTCATACCTTTTAGTTGAGCCAAATACAAACATTGCTCCCCTACTTTCATAGATTTGTACAAACCACGTTCTTCTGGCATATAACCAATTATTGAAATGTGATTGGGATTTAGTTTTTCGCCATTTAAAATTATTTCACCAGCATCTGGCAAAGTAATTTGATTAATGATACGAATTAACGAGGTTTTTCCAGCACCATTTGGACCTAATAAACCATATATGCTTCCTTCAGGAACACTTAATGAAACGGAATTTAAAGCGGTATAATCGCCATATTGTTTCACTACGTTTTTAACTTCTAAAATAGTATTCATTTGCCGTATTTCTTTTCTGAATTAGTGTGTAATATAGGGATTTTGTTACATCTTTTTAAAAAATAATTAGCTTTTTTTCATAAATAGCATACTTTAAAATTTAGGACAAAAAAAAATCCCAATCAGATTAGATTGAGATTTTTAAAATGTATTTATTTTTTCAATTACGAAAACATATCTTTTACTTTTTCAAAAAACGATTTATCTGATTTTTCAGGCTTAGGGACAAAATTTTCATCCGAAATCATACTTTCAAAAAATTGTTTTTGTTCTTTATTCAAGGTTTTTGGTGTCCACACATTTACGTGAACGAGCAAGTCACCATTTCCGTAACTATTTAAACTTGGAATTCCTTTTCCTTTCAAACGAAGAATTTTACCTGATTGAATGCCTTCTTCTAACTTAATACGAACTTTTCCTGAAACCGTTTCAATTTCTTTTGAAATTCCTAAAGCCGCTTCTGGAAAACTGATATATAAATCGTAATGTAAATTTTCGCCTTCACGTTTTAAAAACTCATGCTCAATTTCTTCAATGGCTACGATTAAATCTCCAGGAATACTATTTTTTCCAGGTGCATCATTTCCTTTACCAGCAACTTTTAATTGCATACCATCAACTACACCTGCAGGAATTTTAATTGAAACCGTATCATCATCAGTAATAAAACCTTGACTATCTGCATTGGCTGGTTTACTATCTATCATTTGACCAGCTCCACCACAATTAGGACACGTAGCAGCAGTTTGCATACGACCTAAAATAGTATTTGTAACTCGCATTACTTGACCTTGTCCGTTACAAGTAGAACAGGTTCTGTAAGTTACACCAGCAGCTTGAACTTTTCTTTTTACTTTTACTTTTTTCTCAACACCATTGGCAATTTCCTCTAAAGTCAATTTGACTTTAATACGTAAATTACTTCCTTTCATTCGACGTTGGCCTCCTCCTCCGCCTCCGCCAAAACCACCAAAACCGCCACCAAAAATATCTCCAAATTGACTAAAGATATCGTCCATATTCATACCGCCGTGTCCGCCACCAAATCCACCATTTCCATCAAAGGCTTGATGCCCGTATTGGTCGTATTTCGCTTTTTTGTTTGCGTCACTTAACACTTCATATGCTTCGGCACAAGTTTTAAAACTTTCTTCTGCAGCAGCATCTCCAGGGTTTTTATCTGGATGATATTGAATGGCTTTTTTTCGGTATGCTTTTTTAATTTCTTCAGGAGAAGCATTTTTGCTAATCCCTAAAACTTCGTAAAAATCTTTTTTCATTTTATTTTATTAATACATTCAAAAAGAATGATTATAGAAATATTAGTTACCTAAAATTACTTTTGGAAAACGGATAATTTTATCACCCAATTTGTACCCTTTTTCGATTACGTCAACAATTTTTCCCTTTAATTTAGGTGTTGGAGCTGGAATTTGTGTGATAGCTTCTGCGAAATCCGCATCGAATGCATCACCTGCTTTAATTTCAACTACTTCTAAACCTTTTGAAACTAATGTTGATTTTAATTTTTCGTGAATTAATTCTACACCTTTTACTAAAGCTTCATCATCGGATTGAGAAACCTGAGCCCAAGCTCTATCGAAATCATCTAAAACTGGCAACATCGATTGTAAAATTTCTTGTCCAGCAGTTTTGAATAAGTCTATACGTTCTTTCGAAGTTCTTTTTTTGTAATTTTCAAATTCGGCATATAATCTTATGAATTTATCTTTTTGTTCTTGCAATTGATCTTCAACTGACACTTCTGGCTCATTATTTTCTTGAACATCTTGATTTTCTATAGCATTTTCATCCTGAAGGATCTCTTTTTCGATGTTTTCAGTATTTTCTTGACTCATGATTGTATATTTTATTTTCAAATTGAGATTGCAAAAGTGTTGCCATACTTTATTTTATGACACATTGTCAGTATGCAAAAACAATAATTATACAATCCAAAAGAAATTATTTTTGGACATATTTATAAAAAAGAAAAAAATGAAAGTATTATTTCAAAAGGTTTTGTAACGATTTGCTCAGTAAAGCATGTTGAAATTGAAAACCAGCATCTAATATTTTTCTTGAACTAACATGCTGACTACTGGTTACAATTTGATGCATTTCTCCTAAAAGTAAACGCAACATAAATTTTGGCACATTCGGTAAAAACAAAGGTTTATGTATGGTTTTCGCAATAGCTTTTGTTAGTTCTTCATTAGTTGTGGGATATGGCGAAACTGCATTGTAAATACCTTCTAAATTGTTATCTATAACATATTTAAAAATAGCCACTAAATCATCAATATGAATCCAAGACACATATTGTTTTCCAGATGCCAAAGCAGCTCCGAATCCGAATTTTATAGGCTTAGTCATTTCAACTAATGCGCCTGACTCTTTAGCTAAAACCACTCCAATTCTAATAGTGGTTACCAATAATGGTAAGGATTTAAATAAATTGGTGCTTTCTTCCCAAAGTTGCGTTACTTCTCCTAAAAAAGAATCATCAATTTTCGAATCGTCTTCATTGTAAATGGCAGTTAAGTCATCTGGATAAATTCCTACAGCAGACGCGGCAACAAACTGTTTTACTTTATTAGGATGAGATTGCAACGTTTTGAAAAGCAAATTAGCAGTTTGAACCCTGCTCTGTATTATTTCATTTTTATAAGCTTTTGACCACTTTTTTGAAACTGATGCACCTGCTAAATGTATAACAACTGAAACGTCTTCAAACGCAGCAAGATCAATTTCGCCTTTACCTGGATTCCAATAAAATCCTTTATAATTTGGCGTGTGTTCTATTTTACTTTTTGAAGTTGATAAATAGTGAATAATGTGGTTGTCTTTTTTAAGTAAAGACACCATTTTTTTTCCTATTAAACCCGTTGCTCCTGTTATTAATATTGTCATTTATATTTTTTATAATACAAATTTACAATTAGTTATACGCTTACATCAAACATTAACTAAGATTAACAAATGTCTAAAAAAATTAAACTCTTGATTTTATAGTCCATTGAAATTGCATTTCTGAAACTTGCTCGCCATTTTCATTTATTCCTATTGATGTTAACCAAATCGTTTGTCCTTCATTTGTTAGTATTGCTTTCTCAATACATTCGGCAATTTCCTTTCCTTGAGTACAGGTAAACGTGATTTTACCCGTAGCCTTTTTTGTGAATATAGCTTTATTCTGGGCTACAAGCATTGAAATATTTTTCCCGCTTGATTTGATATGAAACATTACTAAAGCACCTGTAGTGAATTCGGCAGCCATCGCTTGCACGGCAAAATACATAGATTTAAACGGATTCTGATTGATCCAACTATATTTTACTGAAACCTTACAATTTTCGGATGTAATTTGTTTTACTCGAACACCACTCCAAAATGCGGAAGGCAATTTAAAAAAGGTAAACGCATTTAATTTAAAAGGTGTAAACTCCATATCTATTAATATTTTATGTAAAATTAAGAAAAAAATAGTTGTGAACGACAAAACCATAAAATGTTAAAATTACGTTAATTATTAGTACTATGTGTAACAAGGTATCTGTTTTTAGATATATATTTGCATAAGAAAATAATGTACTAAGTACTGTACTCCATTTTAAATCGTTTTATCGTGATTAAAAAAACAAGCTCAAATGAATATTGAAAACACAAAAGCTCAAATGCGAAAAGGTGTTTTAGAGTTTTGCATCTTATCTGTTTTAAAAGAAAAAGACGCTTACACTTCTGAAATTTTGGACACTTTAAAAACCGCTAAATTACTTGTTGTAGAGGGCACCGTATATCCTTTATTAACAAGATTAAAAAACGACAATCTTTTAAGCTATCGCTGGGAAGAATCTACATCGGGGCCACCAAGAAAGTATTATGGCTTAACTGATGAAGGAAAAGAATTTTTAAAAGAATTAAACAACACTTGGAGTGAACTTTCGGGTGCAGTAAACACTATCACTACTAAAAAATAACAGATTATGAACAAAACAACAAGTATAAATTTAGGTGGGTATTTCTTTCATATTGACGAAGATGCCTTTAGAAAATTAAGCAACTATTTTGATGCCGTTAGAAGTTCATTATCTCCTGATGGTAGAGAAGAAATTATAAATGATATTGAAAGTAGAATTTCTGAACTTTTTACAGAAAAATTAGGCACTACTAAACAAGTTATTGGCTTAAAAGAAGTAGATGACATTATAACGATTATGGGGCAACCTGAAGATTATAAAATTGAAGAAGAAACGCCAAAAAATGATTTTCAATCCAACTACACCTCATCAAGTAGTTCAAAAAAATTATATAGAGATAAAGAAAATTCATTTTTAGGAGGTGTTTTATCAGGTTTAGGACATTATTTTGGTGTTGATCCGTTATGGTTAAGAATCATAATGGTAATTTTATTTTTCGGCTTTGGTACAGGGTTAGTGTTGTACATTATATTATGGATATTAATTCCAGAAGCTGTTACCACTTCTCAAAAATTAGAAATGAAAGGAGAGCCTATAAATATTTCAAATATTGAGAAAAAAGTAAAAGAAGGTTTTAACGAAATTTCAGATAAATTCTCAAATTTAGACCATGATAAAATGGCTACAAATGCAAAAAATGGCGCCGAAAGAATTGGAAAAACAATAAGTGAAATTGTAACGTCAATATTTAATGTAATTTCTAAGATAATTGGTGGTTTTATTGTGCTTTTTACCTCTATGACATTAATTAGTGTGATTATTGGAGGAATTGCTATGATGTTTTTCTCATCTATGCCAGATAATTTTCTATACAATCACATTCACACTCCTTTTAGTTTTGAAACACCTATTTGGATTCAAGGTTTGTTATTAATTATAGTATTAGGAATTCCATTATTTTACTTACTAATCTTAGGGTTAAAATTACTTACTACAAGAATAAAATCAATTGGAAATACTATCAATTATTCGTTATTAGCCATTTGGATTATCGGTTTGGCGTCCGTGTTGTTTTTAACTATAAGAGAAATTAGTCAAAACGCATATACTGGAAAGGAAATTGAAAAAGTAGTTATCAATTTAAAACCAACTGATACCTTAAATGTTAAATTTATTTCAAATAATTTATACGGCAAAGACAATCACGATTATGAAAATTTTGAAGTTATTCATGATGATACTGATAAAGAAATAATATTTTCAAATAATGTATCTATAAAAATAGTAGAAACAAACGAGCCAATTGCTTTTTTACAAATTGAAAAATCTGCAGAAGGAAGTAGCATTAAAAAAGCCAAACAAACTGCTGAAAAAATAAAATACAACGTAAAAATTGAAAACAACAATTTAATTTTAGATAATTATTGGATTACAGATTTAGCCAATAAAAAACATGACCAAGAAGTAGAATTGTTTTTATATTTACCAAAAGGCACTATTTTTAAAGTAGATAAAAACTTCAAACACTTTGACATATCTGAAAATGATTATTTCAACTTACATTATAGTACAGATACTTATACATATATCGTTTCAGAAAATAAAGTGTTATGTATGAATTGTCCAATTGATGAAAACGACTATAACGATGTTGAAAATGACACCATTTCAAATTCAGAAGAAAATTCTGAAATTATATTAAATGAAGATGGTATTCTTATAAAAAAAGAAAATAAAACCGTTGAAAAAGAAAATGCTGAAAGCATTAAAATTAACAAGAATGGTATCACTATAAAATAACATAAATGAAAAATATATTATATATATTCATGATTATTTCACTTTTTTCTTGCCAAGAATTTGTGAATCAAAAAAAAGGAAATGGACAGGTTACAACAAGTAAAAGAGAAGTAACCGAGGATTTCACAAAAATTGAAACCAGCGAAGCAATAGCTGTTGAAATTGAACAATCCGAAAACAACAGCATTGAAGTTGAAACGGATTCTAATTTACAAAATCATGTTAAAACAACAATTTCAAATGGTGTTTTGAAAATAAGTTTAGATAAAAATATGATTGTTTGTAATGAACTTATTGTGCGAGTTAAAATAAAAGAATTGAATGAAATTAAATCTTCAAGTGCTTCGTCAATAAAATCTAACAAAGTATTTAAAGGTAACAATTTAAATATTATTGCCTCAAGTGCCAGCACTATCGATATGGAAGTGGAATATGAAAATATAACTGTTGAAGCTTCCAGTACTAGTGATATAAAGTTAAAAGGCAAATCTTTAAAATTTGAAACAAATGCTTCAAGTGCAAGTTCAATTGATGCGGCTGAATTAATGTCAAATGAAGTATTTGCAGAATCGTCAAGTGCAAGTAATATTAAAGTACATGCCATTGTAAAATTAGATGCAAAAGCGGAAAGTGCTGGAACAATAGCATCGGTAAAAAAACCAAGAGAATTCCGAGGTAAAGAAACAAGTGGTGGCGAAATAACTATAGAATAATTTAATTAATTTTTAACATTCATTTCATAATTAATACTTAATTTTGCAACATATATTAACCTATATACCTTAAAAAAATATGATACAATTTGTAATTAAAATGATTGATATTGCCGTACAATTAGTAATTCAATTTATAGAAAGTATTTTTTAACATCCTTTTTTGACTCTAAAAATCTAATATCATAACATACAAATCCCGACTAATTCGGGATTTTTTTTAATATATTTGTACTTTAAATTAATATTTATATAAAATGATAAAATCAATCACACTTTTCGTAATTACTCTGTTTAGCTTTTCATTAACTTCAGCTCAAGCTAAATTAGAAAAAATAAAAGGTTCAAAAATTGTAACTATTTCTGTGAAAGAAGTAGAAGAATTTGAACATGTAGAAATTGAAGAATTTTTGGATGTGTATTTCGTAAAAGGAGAAAAAACATCAATAGAAATTGAAGCCGATGATAATTTACATGACATTATTAGTTATAATGTTTTAGGTAAAACTCTAAAATTAACAGCTTTAAAACAACCTGTTGGCGAGAAAAAAATGGCTATTAGAGTAAATTATAATGATAGTTTAAAAACAATTGTAGCGCGACATGAAAGTAAAGTAAATGCCATTGCAGATATAGCATTAGCAAATATTACAGTTAAAAACTTTGATAAATCGCAATCTTTTTTAAATGTAAAATCTACCAATTTCACATTAATCTTAACAGATAAATCGAAAGCGGAAATAAATGTCCAAGCGGAGAAATCTGTTGTTGAGTTAAGTAAAGATGCCAATTTAAAAGCATTAATAGCTTCACCAGAATCTAAGGTAGATTTATACCAAAAATCGCAAGCTGTTATTGAAGGTGATGCACAAATTGCAAAAATAAGATTGGATAACAACTCAAATTTAGTGGCGAAAAAATTCACCGTTGTTGATATGGAATTAATTGCAGAAGGGTACACCTCTTGTTCAGTGAATGCTCAAAAAACCATTGAAATTTCAGCATCAGGAAATACACAAATTGATTTATTAGGAGAACCAAAAGTAGATTTAAAGATATTTACAAACACGGCTACTTTATCTAAAAAAATAAAATAAAGCAGTAACTTCTCATGAAATCGCCATTAACAACAAGTTTGCGTAAGCAAACACCTATAAATAAAAAGGCGATACCATATATGACCGCTAAAAAATAAATTTTACATATATGAAAAAAGACATTATTATTCCTGAAGTAGAAAACGTATATGTAGTAGCTATTAAAGAATGGAATGAAGATTTTGGAGAGAATAGTTGGTATGCCTACTTATTAAACGATACTTCAGAAAAATTAGAAATGGCAATGGTAGTTTCCAATGCTTCAGGAGTACTGAATAATGAAGAAAGAAAAACAGGTTATTTCCGACATGCTTTTAATGAAGTTGCTCCTGAAACGGCTATTAAAATAGAATTATTAGAAAATAATGTATTGCAATTAAACAATCATTTCATGCTTACGTATTTTCTTAACGGAAAATTATACGATAAAAACTTCACCTTTGAAGCAAATACCATCAAAGACGAAAACACCACAGAATTAAATACAATTAATCGTATTGGTATTATTGGTAAATAATCCTCATCTAACCGATTTAATTTCTTATAAAATTGCTTTTTTCAAATAGTTTGTTGAAATTTACATCAACAATATTATATCATCATGAAGAAAGCAATTTTATTTATACTACTTCCCACTTTATTATTCGCACAAGATTTCGCCAAACACGTCAACCCATTTATTGGAACCGGCGGACACGGACACACATTTCCTGGTGCAACTGTGCCTTATGGAATGGTGCAATTGTCACCAGATACACGAATTGATGGCAGTTGGGATGGTTGTGGCGGTTATCATTATTCCGATAATTTGATTTACGGATTTTCGCATACACATTTAAACGGAACCGGTGTTTCAGATTATGGCGATATCATGTTGATGCCAACTATGGGTGAACCTTCGTTTGATAATAAAGTGTATTCTTCTACTTTCTCGCATGCTAATGAAAAAGCTTTCGCAGGATTTTACTCCGTGAAATTAGATAAACACAATATCGATGTGCGATTAACGACTTCAACTCGTGTAGGTTTTCATGAATATACGTTTAATAAAGACGGTCAAGCTAATATTATTTTAGATTTAAATCATCGTGATAAATTATTATTTGGTGAAGTCCGAATTGTAAATCCAACAACCATTGAAATTTTGAGAAGAAGTGAAGCCTGGGCAAGAGATCAATATGTTTACGCTCGAATAGAATTTAATGTGCCTTTGAAAGTCAATCTGGTTAAAGAAGTAAACAAGGAAAACACTAAGTTAGAAGGAATATATAAAGGAACTGAATTGGCTTTAAGTTTCTCTAAACAAGTCAAAAAAGGTGAAAAAATCCTCGTAAAAGTCTCACTTTCACCTACAAGTTATGAAGGAGCGAAATTAAATAGTTCCGAAATCAAACATTGGGATTTTGAAAAAGTTAAGAAAGAGGCAGAAACCCTTTGGAACAAAGAATTATCAAAAATTGAAGTTACTTCAGATGATAAAGATAAGTTAGCGATTTTCTATACGGCATTGTATCACACGATGATGCAACCCAATATTGCACAAGATTTAGACGGAAAATACCGAGGAAGAGACAACCAAATTCATAGAGCAGAAGGGTTTGATTATTATACGGTTTTTTCACTTTGGGATACCTTTAGAGGCGCGCATCCGTTATACACGTTAATCGATAAAAAACGAACTTCTGATTACATCAATACGTTCATCAAACAATACGAACAAGGCGGCAGATTACCCGTTTGGGAATTGGCGTCAAATGAAACCGATTGTATGATTGGCTATCATTCGGTTTCTGTAATTGCAGATGCGATGGCGAAAGGCATTACCGGTTTTGATTACGAAAAGGCCTTTGAAGCCAGTAAAGCGTCTGCGATGCGCGATGTGTTAGGTTTAGAAGCCTACAAGAAAAACGGCTTCATTTCGATGGATGACGAACACGAAAGTGTTTCAAAAACTTTGGAATATGCTTATGATGATTGGTGTATTGCTCAAATGGCTCAGATAATAAAAAACGGCAATGAAGTTGCTCATTTTTCAAAACGTTCTGAAAATTGGAGAAACACTTTTGATTGGGAAACCGGTTTTATGCGCCCGAAGAAAAACGGTGGTTGGGACAAACCTTTTGATCCAAGAGAAGTGAATAATAATTTTACAGAAGGAAATTCTTGGCAGTATTCGTTTTTCGTGCCACAAAATATTTTTGGTATGATTGAAGCGTATGGCGGACCTGAAAAATTTGAAGCCAAGTTAGATGAAATGTTTAACAGCGAAAGCAAAACTACAGGAAGAGAACAAGTCGATGTAACAGGTTTAATTGGGCAATATGCACACGGTAATGAACCAAGTCACCACATGGCGTATTTATACAATTATGTGGGAAAACCAGAAAAAGCGAAAGAAAAAGTACATTACATTTTAAATAATTTCTACAAAAATACTCCCGATGGTTTAATTGGCAACGAAGATTGTGGGCAAATGAGTGCTTGGTATGTGTTGAGTGCGATGGGGATTTACAATGTTTCACCTGGAAATATTGAACCTTCTTGGAGTACAACTGAACCATATTTTGAAAATATTAAAGTCAATTTTGAAAACAAAACATCAAAAATAATAACTAAAAATATGGATTTATCATCTTTTGGATTAGAGATAATCAAAAGAGAATTATTTGCTTTACCTGAAAAAATCACCCCTGTTCCAATAATTCAATCTGAAAGTAAAGCATTTAAAGATAAGTTATTAATATCAATGTTAGATAAATATGAAAATGAAAAATATTTTAAATATTTAATTTTTTATAAAATTGAAGGTCAAAAAGAGTTTAATCTTTATTTAACTCCCTTTGAAATTGATAAAACCACAAAAATATATGCATATAAAACTGATATGGGAATGAGAATGACAATAAGCGACACCATTTCAGCCACCTTTTTCAAAAAACCTAACAACTATACCATCAACATCAAATCCAAATACAATCCGCAATATCACGCTGGTGGTCCTGAAGGGTTGTTAGATGGTATTTTAGGTACTGAAAATTGGCGAAAAGGCGATTGGCAAGGCTACCAAAGTCAGGATTTTGAAGCGGTGGTGGATTTACAAGAAATAAAAAGTATTACTGAAATTTCAACACGCTTTTTACAAGACCAACGTTCCTGGATTTTAATGCCCACAAAAGTGGAGTATTACATTTCAGAGGATAATGTGAATTTTACCTATTTCGGTTTGGTAAACAATACGTTAGATCCAAAAATTGAAGAAAATACGATTTTAAATTTCACTGCTAACGAAACCAATAACAAAAAAGCACGTTACGTAAAAGTTATTGCCAAGAACTTCGGAAAATTACCAGAATGGCATCAAGGTTTTGGCGGTGATGCGTTTATATTTATTGACGAGATTACAATTAAATAAAAATACGTTTTTTATTGTTTATCAATAAATAATTATTGATATTTGCATCATTAACTTAAATCTTATTACCTTATGGAATTTAAAATTAGTGCCAAGCAAATGTTAAACGTATTAAAAATTATGTGTTGGATTATTTTTATTGGTCTTTGTGTTGAAGCTGGCGGAATTGTTTTCAATATATTTTATACCACATTTTACAATCCAATAGGCGCTGGATTTTTTTGGAATCAAATCGATTTTTCGGATTTGTATCAATTTGATAAAGGTCATTTTATAGTTGTTACATCAATTATGAGCATTATTGCAATATTGAAAGCGATACTATTTTACTTAATTGTGAAAATGCTACACAATAAAAACCTTTCTATAGCTTCACCTTTTAATCACATTGTGAAAAAATTCATATTGATTGTCGCTTACATAGCTATTGGTATTGGATTTTTCTCTAATTATGGCGTTAGCTATACCGAATGGTTATCGCAACAAGGTGTAAAATTACCAAGTATTCAATTATTAAAATTAGGTGGCGCAGATGTTTGGTTGTTTATGGGCGTAGTTTTGATAGTCCTTGCCTATGTTTTCAAAAGAGGTATTGAATTACAAGAAGAAATTGATTTAACGGTTTAACCTATGGCGATTATAGTAAATTTAGACGTAATGATGGCCAAAAGAAAGATGTCATTAAATGAACTTTCCGAAAAAATAGATTTAACATTAGCTAATGTTTCCATTCTAAAAACCGGTAAAGCAAAAGCCATTCGTTTTAGTACATTATCAGCCATTTGTAAAGTATTAGACTGTCAACCCGGAGATATTTTAGAATTTAAAGACTAAAAAAAATCCCGATACTTATTTTGTATCGGGATTTCATATTTTAAAACATTATTTCTTATTTACGAAGTTTAATATGGGTTTCAATTGCTCCATATCAATATTCGATTTTTGCAGAATACTTAAAAATTCCATTGCGTTTTCTGGTTTCATATCGTTTCCTAAAACTCGAACAACCGTAAAACCTAATTCTTTTTTGTTTCCAAACAGAATTAACTCGTCAATTTCTTTATTATCGCCCACTATCATTATAGAGGCGTTTTGCCCTACTCCATTTAATTTTATTAATGGTTGATACACGGTGTCTTTCAAAATTTCTTTAACTTCTTTTATTTCTTTTGAGTATTGCGCATTATTTTTTCCGTCTTTTTTAAAAGCTAAAATATTTACTTTATCAAACGATGCTAATGCCGCTTTTTCTGATGCAGATAACTTACTTTTATTAATATTTAAAATAGAAGAGGAAACGTCTAAAGCCATAAATTCCTTTTTTTCGCCACTTTCCACAAAGTATTTTTGTAAAGAAGCTTCTTGTTTACAACTGAATGTAATGACTGCAATAGCAAGTAAAAATACCTTTTTCATCCGATTATTTTTTTTCAATTTTACTTAAAATATCGGCTCCTGGAAGATTTAACTTTTTTACAAGTAATGCAATTTCACTCAAAGGAAAATCGCCTTTTATAGATACAATTGATGTTTTTACACCATTAAAATTACCGTTTACCACAACTAAAACTTCTTTTACATTGGTTTCGTTTGCATCTGTTTTTCCGTACACTTTTATAGCATTTCCATCTTGCGTAGTGGACGAAATCGCATCTAAAGGATTCGATTTTAAATACGATGCCACTGCAGCATTTAAATCGCCACTCCATTTTGATTGTGAGGTGTAATACGCTTGTAAATTATCTAATTTTTTAAGTAAGTTCATATATTGCTGCATTTCTTTGTCCTTTGCATCAACTTTAACTTTACTCATTAAATCGAACATTTTTTTAGAAACCACAATGCTTTCTACACCTTCTTTATCTTCTAATTTATCAAAAGCATTTTGTGAAAACACTAATGACGAAACCATCAAAGCAACATAAACAATAATTTTTTTCATAACTCACTATTTTTTAATTTAAATATCAAAATCTATTCCAAAGATTAGACAACATTAAAGTAAAATTGTTACATAAAACAAAAACGCAGCATAATCTTACGATTTAGAAAATTTTAAAACTTTAAATTGATTCCTAATTTAAAATTTCTTCCTCTTGCAGAATATCCAATATTTTCATAAAAATCTTTATCTAAAATATTTGTAACAGCCGTAAATACAGATAATCTATTTGATAGAACCTCATAAGAAATATTCGAATTTAAGATTTGATACGATGCCAAAACGCTATTGACAGTAGCAAATGTATTACTATCAAAAAAAGCGTCGTTTCTGGATTCCACATATTGATATTGTGTATTCCAATGCATTTTTTTTGTTAAGTCTACATCAAATGAAACATTTACTTTATGCTTCGGAATTAACTTGCTTTGCGCTTCGGCAACTTGTGTAAACGTATAATTTCCATTTATTGATAAATAAGAAACGGGTTTTAATCCTAAATTAGTTTCAACACCTTTTGCAATAACTTGACTTGAATTATTAATGTAATTCGATTCATAAGTGACTTCATCGGTAAAAAAGTCGTAACTATTTTCTTCTTCTCTATAAAAACCAACCGCATTAAAAGTAATTTTATTCTGAAACAAATTTGTTTCAAAACCCGCTTCAATAGTAGTATTTTCTTCTGGTTTTAAAGTTAAATTCCCATAGGGCGAATACAATTGATACAACGATGGCGTAATATATGCGGTGCTATAAGAAGAAATTAACTTTAAGGGCATTGTTTTAAAGTTGAACGAAGGATTAAAATTAAAAGTAGTATAATTACCATATACATTATGATTGTTAATTCTTGCACCCGCATTAATATTTAGTCCAAAATTTGAATAATAAACTAATGTTGCGTAAGGATCAAACACGTTAAAGTTGGCTTGAGTATTTGTGATAGATTCATAAGCGCTTTCTTCCTGCATGTCCATAAACTGAAATTGCGTTCCAAGTATTAAAAAAACCTGTTTTGAAAAATTATATTTGTTAAATAAATCAGCATTCAAACTTCTGGATTTGTAATACGAATAGTCAACACTGGAAGTCCAAGAGCTGTAAGTGTCGTATTTTCTTTCCAAATTTGTATAACCTGTTACAAAATTTAATTCTCCTTTTACATATTTATATTTCGTGGTAAAACCTACCCTAAACTGTTCTGAAAAAGAAATGTTTGCCACTTCATCTGAAAAACTTCCGCCATCAAAAGCAGATTTTAATCGGTCATAATTAACAAAAGCTTGAAAATTAATTTTAGAATTAAAATCGATACCTATTTTTTGCATTATATTTACTCTTGAAAAATTATCAGCTTCAAAATTTGTACCTGCAGCTTCACTAATTCCTTTTGTTTCGGTACTATTTAATGATGTTAAATACGAAAAACGACCTTTTGTTCCATTTACAGAAAACCCTTGATTAAAATCTTGGGCACTTGTTTTTGTTTGATTGGCCACATTTTGTGTTCCTAAATTTATATAAGCGGTACCTTCAATTTCTTTTTTTACCGCTTTCTTTAATGTGATATTTATTAATCCTGTTGCGGCACCCGAACCATATAAAGTACTTGCGGCTCCTTTCATAATTTCTATACTTTCAATTTGCTCCACAGGTAACAAACGTAAGTCGTATTGCAAACCAATTCCTGAAGCATCTGTTACAGGAACTCCGTCAATTACAATTAATACTTGGCGACTTCTTCCACCTCGAATATAATATGCTAAATTTTTTCCGGTTCCAGACTGATTCCCATTAACTTCTACACCAGCTACTTGACTTAAAACATTGGCTAAAGATTGGCCTTTTTTGTTTTCTAAATCTTTTGCTGTAATTTTTTCAATAATTTTTCCTGATTTTTCTTTGCTTTGCGCAAATTTGGTGTCGGAAATTACAATCTCTTGGATTGTTTTTGACAGATTTTGTTCTTGAGCCATAGCAAAAGAAGTTACCAACGTAAAATACGCAGATAGTTTAATGAAATTACGTTTCATTTTTACAATTTTAATTTTCCAATATGGGAGAAAAGTATAGAATTACCCATACCCAAACCTTTTTTCCCGAAAGTTTGATATTCAATGAATGTGGCAGGTCTCCTGGCTTGCATATTAGTTTCTTCCTTCCCATCTCGTTTTAAGCGAAACAGTGGATTTGCAGATAACACTAACTTATAGTAGCATACAGTTGCGGGTACAGCTCAGGTATTTCACCTGATTCCCTTTTAATGAATTTCTATGTTATAGAATTTCAACCATAATCAGACCACAAAAGTAATTTATTAAAAATTAAAATCAAACTAAATAAATATCTTTTACTTTTGTAAAAAAATACACCAATGTATAGGTCTCGAAAATTTGCTTTTATTTTACTTTTATTTGTTTTTATTCAGTGTAAGAATAATAATGAAAATACATTAAAAAAAGTTTCGAACAACGAAATAAAACACGCAAAAGGGCTGTCAATTAGCACTAAAGATAATTATTCTGTAGTGGAAGTAAGTTCGCCTTGGCCAAATTCTAAAAAGAAATTTTTGTATATTTTAAAGAAAAAAAATGCTGTTATTCCTGTTGAATATAAAAACGTG
>NZ_JBEIET010000028.1:0-22080 GCF_040382755.1 Flavobacterium sp. | reverse complement strand
CCCAAACAAACCATTAAAACCTTGGTAGGCATTTTAAATACTCAGCTTTTTGTTAATGTCTTCCACAAACTTTTTAAATTGTTTGTCGGTAGCCACTAAATTGTCAACTGTTTTTACAGCATGTAATACGGTTGCATGGTCTCTATCGCCAATTTGTGAACCAATATTTGCCAATGATGCTTTAGTGAATTTTTTAGAAAAATACATAGCTAATTGACGCGCTTGAACAATGTGACGTTTTCTGGTTTTTGATTTTAAAGTTTCTGTATCTAATTGGAAATAATCGGAAACCACTTTTTGGATATAGTCAATAGAAATTTCACGTTTGATATTTTTCACAAACTTCTCTACGACTTGCTTAGCTAATTCTATGTTAATCTCACGTTTGTTAAATGAAGACTGCGCAATTAATGAAATAATAGCACCTTCTAATTCTCTAACATTTGATTTTATGTGTTTTGCAACGTATTCTAAAATTTCATCTGGCATTTCAACACCATCTCTGTATAAGATATTTCTTAAGATAGAAATTCTTGTTTCGTAATCCGGTTGGTGTAATTCAGCAGACAATCCCCATTTGAAACGAGATAATAAGCGTTGCTCAATATCTTGCATATCCACAGGTGCTTTGTCTGAAGTTAAAATAACTTGTTTCCCGTTTTGGTGTAAATAATTGAAAATATGGAAAAACACATCTTGTGTTCCTGCTTTTCCAGATAAAAACTGAACATCATCAATAATTAATACATCAATAAGTTGATAGAAGTGAATAAAATCATTTCTAGTATTTTTCTTAACAGATTCGATATATTGCTGGGTGAAAATTTCAGCAGAAATATATAAAACGGTTTTCTCAGGGAATTTATCTTTAATTTCAACACCAATAGCGTGTGCTAAGTGTGTTTTTCCTAAACCTACGCCACCAAAAATCAATAAAGGGTTAAATGATGTACCGCCTGGTTTATTTGCAACTGCTAAACCAGCACTTCTTGATAATCGGTTAGAATCACCTTCTAAAAAATTGTCAAAACTATAATTGGCATTTAATTGAGATTCTATTTTAACATTTCTGATACCTGGAATAATAAACGGATTTTTTAATTCCGGATTTTTATTCACAATAGGCACATCAATTTCTTGTGTTTTAACAGAACTACGATATGTACTAGGAATTTGCTCAGTAAATGGAAGTTTATTGCCAGAAGTGTTTTCCATTTTAATTTTATACACTAGCTTTGCTTGGTTTCCAAGTTCTTTAGTTAAAGCCGTTTTTAAAATCACTACATAATGTTCTTCAAGCCACTCGTAAAAAAATTTACTTGGAACTTGAATGTGTAAAGCATTATCTTCTGACAGGCTAATTGCTACGATAGGTTCAAACCACGTTTTATAGGCTTGTTCCTGAATGTTGTCCTTAATGAAGGACAAGCAATTATTCCAAACAGATTTTGCTGCTTTAGTCATCATGTGTTGTAATTTTTAAAAAAGTTTTTAATCTAATATGTGAAAAAAACGAGTAAATCTTAAATTTTAAGTAGATTTATATTGGGAGAGCAAATATGTGAACAAATTTATTTAAAAAAAAATGAAATGCTATTGTAATTTAAAAAATATTGTTGTATGTAAAATGAATTTTTATTTTTTAAATTAATTGCATGTAATGTTTAAGCCATAAATATATAAAATAATAATGAAAGAATACGAATTTACGGTACGAGTAAGGTACGCTGAAACAGATCAAATGGGTGTGGTGTATCACGGAAATTATGCACAGTATTTTGAAATGGGTAGAGTAGAGTGGCTAAGAAACTTGGGTGTTTCTTATAAATGGATGGAAGATAATGGTGTTATGTTACCAGTTGTTTCATTAGAAATGAACTATAAAAAACCGGCACGTTATGATGATTTATTACGAGTGAAAACTATATTAAAAAGTCAAACCTCAGTTAAAATTGAATTTGACTACGAAATTTATAATGAATCAAACCAATTGTTAACAACTGGCTATTCAATGTTAGTTTTTGTGGATATGAAATCTGGTAGACCAATACTTCCACCCACATACGTTTCAGATAAAATTAAGGAAATAATATAATGGATTTAACTGAATTTGAACGCTTATTTGATAAGAAAAAATACAAAAGGCATCCGTGGGAAATTTCAAGGAAAAAGGTACTTTTTAAATTGTTATCTGACTCTGAAATTAAATTCCCTATCAAACGAATTGTAGATATTGGAGGAGGTGATGCATATGTTATAAATGAAATTTTCAAGCATAATTTAGCATCCGAATATGTGACAATCGACACGGCATATACGCCAGAAATCATCTCGCAATTAAAAACGAATTATGGAGAAAACACAATTCATTATGTTCAAAATATTGCAGATTATTTCAAATTTTTTCCTACCGAAGAAAACGTACTTTTCTTATGTATGGATGTTTTGGAACATTTAGAAAATGAAGATGAAATCTTACAATATCTAACTCTTAAGAATAATTATTTCTTATTTGCAGTACCTGCGTTTCAATCTGTTTTTTCTAATCACGATGTTTTACTTGGACATTATAGAAGATATAATTTGAAACAATTAGAGATGGTATTGACTAAAAATCAATTTCAAATATCAGATAAAGGATATTATTTTTCATCACTATTATTAGTTAGGTGGATTGAAAGTATCTTTAATAAAAACAAGAAAGCATCCATTGATAATTGGAAGGGTACTACTTTTAAATCAAAGTTTTTTGTTGGTATTTTGCA
This sequence comes from Flavobacterium sp., assembly GCF_040382755.1. Lineage (GTDB taxonomy): Bacteria > Bacteroidota > Bacteroidia > Flavobacteriales > Flavobacteriaceae > Flavobacterium. The sequence continues at coordinate 19,315 of NZ_JBEIET010000028.1, read as the reverse complement.
ACTCGATTTTGCTTTTACTCTAGTAATACAAAAATTTGGAATTAAAATATATGGGTTATCGTGTTATTGTATTTGTAAAAAATAAAAATTATAGTTCTTCAATCTCAATTTCAAATAATGCAGTAAAAATGTCAACGATTTCTTTGGCATTTTTTTTTCTCGTTGCGATTTCAATTTCGCAATTTAGTTCCATCTTTTGATTTATAATTTGTATGTTTTTTTCTTTAATTATTCGCATGACTTTATTCATGTTTTTATAATCGAAAGTAATTTTAAAATGTTTATCAATTGTTTTCTCAATAATATTTGCTTCATTTAAAGTAAGTTGAGCCGAAGTTTTATAGGCAGAAATTAATCCACCAACACCTAATTTTACACCACCAAAATAACGAACTACCACTACTAATACATTCGTGATATCAAAGGATTGAATTTGTCCGTAAATAGGCATTCCTGCAGAATTGCTTGGTTCACCATCATCATTTGCTCTAAACTTTATATTTTCTGTACCAATTTGGTAAGCATAACACCAATGCCGTGCCGAAAAATGTTCCGCTTTTAAATTTTCTAAATGTGTTTTTACTTCAATTTCTGAAGTTACTGGAAAAGCAAAACCAAAAAACTTGCTGTTTTTTTCTTTAAATAGAATGTTTTCAACCGAAATTTCAATGGTTTTATAAGTATCTTTAATTTGGGAATCTTGCAATTTTATACTATTTTTTTATCGAATAAATGGGTTACATCGTCTTGTCCAACACGTATTTGCCATGTATTTATTCCTAATGCTTTTGCAGCTTCAATATGTTCTGCGGTATCATCTACAAAAAGCGTCTTTTTTGGATTTAAATTATTTTGCTTTAAAATTAAATTGAAAACAGCTGCATCTGGTTTTCGCTCTTTAATTTCGTAGGAAAAATAAATTTTATTAAAATGAGCATAAAATTCTCTCGCAAAGGTTAATCCTACTCGATGCTCAAATTTATCAATATGTGTGGGATTGGTATTGCTTAATAAAAATATATCGTACTTGTTTTGTAGTTTTTCTAAAAACTCCAAACGTTCTAAAGGAAAATCCCCAATAATAGCATTCCAAGCTTCTCTAATTTCTACAAGATTTGCATTTGGTAGGTGTTTCTGAATGGTTTCCATAAATTGCAATTCATCCATTTTACCGGTTTCAAATAAAATAGCTGCTGCTTTTAAATCGTCTGTCCAAGCCTTTAAACCTAATTTCTTAAACGCATCAACACTGGCTTGATGATTCAAATTTAAAAATACATCTCCTAAATCAAAAATAATGGCTTCAATCATAATTTAAGTATGTTTTAAGTTGGTTGTTTTTAATTTTTATAGTTTTTTCAGGTATAAAATTAAATTTAGGGCTTTTAACACCTTCTGTAATTTTAGTCTCTGCTATAAAAACCCTTGCTTCATCCCATAAATGGTTATCTATAAATTGTTGCAAAGTTAATGTGCCGCCTTCTATAATAACAGATTGAATATTTTTTTCAAATAAATGAGTTAAGATATTAGAAATCAAATGAGTATCAAACTGTATACATTCATAAGCGATATTTATCGAATGTACACAATTTTCTTGTTCTGTAAAAATTATTGTCGGATTTTTTTTATTTTTTACATTAAATCCATCCGGAATTTTATTAGATTTATCAATAATAATTCGAGTGGGATGCTGTCCAAACCAATCTCTAGCATCTAAACTTGGATTGTCATTTAAAACAGTTGTTGTTCCAACTAAAATGGCTTGTTCTTCTGTACGATATTTGTGCACCAATTGCCTGGAATAGTTGTTTGAGATAGCAAAAGAGGTATTTGAATTGGGTAAAAATGGCGCAATAAATCCATCTGCCGTTTCTGCCCATTTTAGAATAATATATGGTCGTTTTTTATTGTGAAATGTAAAAAATCGCTTATTCATTCTCAAGCATGCTGCTTCTAAAACGTTCAGTATAACTTCGCAGCCCGCTTGTTTTAATTTTTCAATACCTTTTCCGGCAACTTCTGAAAAACTATCGATACAACCAATTACTACTTTCGGAATTTTATGTTCAATAATCAAATTAGCACACGGAGGTGTTTTTCCAAAATGACTACACGGTTCTAAACTCACATAAATGGTACTTTTGGAGAGTAATTCTTTGTTTTTTACTGAATTAATTGCAAGTACTTCCGCATGTGGTTCGCCTGCTTTTTTGTGCCAACCTTCACCAATTATTTTTCCATTATATACAATCACGCTTCCTACTAACGGATTAGGATATGTAGTGCCTAAACCATTTTTAGCCAATTGCAAACAGCGTTTCATGTATATTTCATGCTCAATCATCTTACAAATTTAGTACTTTTACATTTTATATTTACAAATGAATTACATAATAAGAGAAATTGAGCCAAAAGACAATTTGAAAATCGCTACTGTGATTCGAAATGTCTTTGAAGAATTAGACGCTCCAAAAGCAGGAACAGCCTACGCAGATCCGCATTTAAATACTTTATTTGAAGTGTATCAAGATGACACCGAAATTTATTTTGTTGTTGAAATGAATGGAACTATTTTAGGAGGTTGTGGAATAGGAAATTTAGTGGAAACCGAATTCAAAATTTGCGAATTACAAAAAATGTATTTAGCAAAAGAAGCTCGCGGAAAAGGAATTGCAAAAGATTTAATGCAAAAATGTTTAACATTTGCCAAACAAGTAGGGTACGACAAATGCTACATTGAAACCTTACCATTTATGAAAGATGCTCAGAAATTATATGTAAAATCAGGCTTTACTTATATAGACGGACCAATGGGTGCTACAGGACATAATGCTTGTGATGTGTTTATGATTAAAGATTTGTAAAATATTTAACACAGATTTGCACAAATTTTCACCGATTAATTTGTGGTAATTTGTGTAAATCGGTGTTTAAAAAATATAAAATGAATATTAAAAGTTTAAAAACGCATTTTTTCTCTGAATTGCAAACCATTCAGGAAGATTCGGAAATAGAAAGTTTCTTTTTTATTTTGACGGAATTTCTGCACAATTTAAAAAGAATTGATGTTTCACTTCACCCTGATTTTGAAGTTTCTGAGACAGATTTAGAAAAATGGAAAACCATAATTTCAGAACTAAAAACCGAAAAACCCATTCAATATATAACTGGTGAAGCCTGGTTTTATGGCTTACGATTTGAAGTCAATGAAAACACCTTGATTCCAAGACCAGAAACGGAAGAATTAGTAGAGTGGATTGTTGAAAGTCAAAAGTCAAAAGTCGAAAGTCAAAAGTCGAAAGTTGAAAATCTAAAAATCCAAAAATCTAACAATCTAACAATTCTAGATATAGGGACAGGTTCGGGTTGTATTCCAATTGCGTTAAAAAAAGAAATTCCAAATGCCCAAGTTTCAGCAATTGATATTTCAGAAAAAGCATTAGAAATTGCTCGAAAAAATGCTTCAGATAATCAAGTGGAAGTAAATTTTATTCATCAAGATATTTTAACATCTCAACATCTCAACATCTCAACCTCTCAACCTTTATTTTTTGATATAATAGTTTCCAATCCACCATATGTTCGAAATATAGAAAAACAAGAAATCAAGAAGAATGTGTTAGATTACGAACCGCATTTAGCATTGTTCGTGGATGATTCTGACGCGTTATTATTTTATAGAAAAATAGCTCAATTGGCATTGAAAAGCTTAGCGCCAAACGGAAAATTATTTTTTGAAATCAATCAATATTTAGGATCAGAAACCGTTGAATTGTTAGAGCTATTAGGATTTAAAAATATTGAATTGCGTAAAGATTTTATGGGTAATGACAGAATGATTTGTTGTGGTTTATAATTTCAACATTCAACATTGAAAATTCGTTATTCAAAATTAAGAAAAAAGAACTCTGAACAACGAATTTTGAAGTTTATTTATTCATAACGCAACGCTTCAACAGGATCTAACTTAGAAGCTTTAATTGCAGGATACAATCCAGAAATAATAGTCACTATAAACGTGGTTGCAAATGCTGCAATAATAGCAGCCCAAGGCGTAACAAACTCAAAACCGGCAACAGATGCAATTAATGTACCGAGTAACAATCCTAAAATTATTCCAATAATTCCACCAATCTGACTAATAATAAAGGTTTCAGTAAAAAATTGCCAAGCAATTGTACCTCTTTTCGCTCCTAACGATTTTCTAATGCCGATTTCTCGTGTTCTTTCGGAAACGGAAACTAACATAATATTCATCAAGGCTATTGTTGATCCAAATATGGTAATAGCACCAATTGCTACTGCAGCAATGTTAATTATCGCAATGTTTTGACCTAATTTCTGAATTAAATCATCACTTCTTTTGATTCCAAAATTAGCTTTTTCAACCGGATTTAATTTTCTTACACGACGCATTGTTAATGTTGCATTATCAACAGATTCGTTTAATAATTGCTTGTTGTTAATTTTTACAGCAATATCATAATTTATATTAGGTTGCGAAAAAATGGAACGTCCAATTTGTATTGGAACGATAATTCGTAAGTCTTGATTGTTTCCAAAAGTAGCTCCTTTTCCTTTCAATAATCCAATTACTTTAAATTTAGCACCTCTAACAGAAATGGTTTTGTCAATTGGATTGATACCTTCAAACAGTCCATCTTTGAAATTTGCACCTACAATACACACATAATTATTATTATCAACATCAAAAGAATTGAAGTTTCGACCTGATTCCAACTCGAAACCATTATTTGGAATAAAATTTTCATCAGCACCCAACACAGTAATTTCTGGATCTGTTTTTTTATTGTCAAATTTTACTTCTGCATTCGCTGATGCTGTAAATGAAAGCGATGTAGCTGTAAAAGGAAATTCAAATTTATCTTTAAAGGCTTTTGCTTGCGGATAGCTAATGATTGGATTTATTTTTTGACCTTCATCATTTCGGTTAATTTGTTCTGAAAAATCATATTGACTTATAGAAAACGTATTGGCACCCATAGAAGCGAAATTCCCAAATAAATTATTTTCTAATGCTTTAGTTAAAGTTAAAATTCCTACTAAAAAAGTAATCCCAATAACTATAATAAACACTGTTAAAAAGGTCCGTAACGCTTGACTTCTAATAGAATCAATAGCAATTTTTGTATTTTCTTTAAATAATCCAATCATAACTATTTGACTACATTTTGTTTTAAATGTTACAGGATTTTTGAAAAGAATATAGAAAATAGAATATAGAGTATAGAAAATAGAATATAGAAAATAGATTTGGACTTTTTTGGAACACAGATTTGATAAATTATAAAAATTATAAAAATTTCTCAAATCAGTGTTGTCACAATTCACAATTCACAATTCATAATTGCCATTGATTTTTGCTATTGATTTTTGCGAATCCATTTAAAAGTCAGATATTTGTACTCTATTAGATATACATTATACAATTTTTCAATATACATTCATAAAAATGGCAACAAAACCAAGTATTCCTAAAGGAACTCGCGATTTTTCATCTACAGAAGTAGCTAAACGGAATTATATATTTTCTATTATAAAATCTAATTTTGACCAGTTTGGTTTTCAACCTATTGAAACCCCTTCTTTTGAAAATTCGGATACTTTAATGGGGAAATATGGGGAAGAAGGCGATAGACTGATTTTTAAAATATTGAATTCAGGTGAGTATTTAGAAAAAGTTTCAGATGAAGATTTAACGGCTAAGAATAGTAGAAAAATAACGACTCAAATATCTGAAAAAGCGTTGCGTTATGACTTAACCGTGCCTTTTGCTCGTTATGTTGTGCAACACCAAAACGAATTAGAGTTTCCTTTCAAAAGATATCAAATTCAACCTGTTTGGCGTGCAGACCGACCACAAAAAGGACGTTTTAGAGAATTTTTTCAATGCGATGCCGATGTAGTAGGAAGTAATTCGCTTTGGCAAGAAGTAGAATTTGTACAATTATACGATACCATTTTTACGGCTTTAGGTTTAAAAGGTGTACATATTAAAATTAACAACCGTAAAATATTATCTGGAATTGCAGAGGTGATTGGCGCTTCAGATAAATTAATTGATTTCACGGTTGCTTTAGATAAATTAGATAAAATTGGAGAAGACGGCGTAAAAAAAGAAATGCTAGAAAAAGGAATTTCAGAAATAGCCATTGAAAAAGTACAGCCGCTTTTCAATTTTACAGGAACCATTCCAGAAAAAATAGAAAAATTAGCTACACTTTTAGTTTCTTCAAATGAAGGCTTAAAAGGTGTTGAAGAATTGAAATTCATCTGTAATGCTATTAATGAATTAGGTTTACAATCGGCAAATTTAGACGTCGATGTTACTTTAGCTCGTGGTTTAAATTACTATACTGGCGCCATTTACGAAGTAGGTGCTCCAACGGGTGTTGCTATGGGTTCGATTGGTGGCGGTGGTCGTTATGATGATTTAACTGGGATTTTCGGATTAAAAAATATGAGTGGGGTTGGAATTTCTTTCGGATTGGATCGAATTTATTTGGTATTGGAAGAATTAGGATTGTTTCCAGAAACAGTAACTACAACTTCAAAAGCGCTATTTATAAATTTTGGTGAAGCTGAAACGTTATTTTCATTAAAAGCCATTTCGCAATTACGACAAAATAATATTAAGGTAGAGATGTATCCTGATGCCGCAAAAATGGCAAAACAATTTCAGTTTGCTGAGAAAAAAGGGATTCAATTTGCGGTTTTAGTTGGTGAAGAAGAAATGAAACAAAATCAATATAAAATTAAAGATTTGATTTCAGGAGCACAAGAAACGGTTTCGTTAGATCAATTATTAGAAAAATTGAAATAAGATATTAGATAGGAACACAGATTTCACAGATTAATACGGATTTTAATTTGTGCCAATTTGTGAAAATCTTTGTAAAATACATTAAAGAATTCAAACAAAACTAATATAAAATTAAAGATTTGATTTCAGGAGCACAAGAAACGGTTTTGTTAGATCAATTAATAGAAAAATTAAAATAAATTACTAGATAGAAACACAGATTTCATAGATTAACACATATTTTAATTTGTGCCAATTTGTGAAAATCTGTGTAAAATAAAACAAAATGAAGAAATACTTCCAAGAATTCAAATATAATTTCAATTTAGCGTTACCTGTTATTTTAGGTATGGTCGGTCATACGTTAGTTGGAGTAGTGGATAATATTTTTGTGGGACAATTGGGTTCTACAGAATTAGCCGCGGTTTCTTTAGGAAATAGTTTCGTGTTTATTGGAATGTCTATTGGAATTGGATTTTCTACAGCCATAACGCCAATTATAGCTGAGTTTGATAGTAAAAAAGACAGAGAAGGCGGAAGAACGGCTTTTCAAAACGGATTAATTTTATGTACCATTTTAGGTTTTGGATTGTTCTTTTTATTACTTTTTGCTAAACCATTATTGTCATTTATGAACCAACCAGCAGATGTAGTAAAATTAGCCAAACCTTTCTTAGATATTGTGGGTTTCTCATTGGTACCTCTTGTGATTTTTCAAGCATACAAACAGTTTGCAGACGGAATGAGTGAAACCAAATATTCTATGTATGCTACAATTTACGGTAATATTATTAATGTAGTAATTAATGCTTTATTGGTTTTTGGATTGTTTATGTTTCCAAAAATGGGAATTGTTGGCTCTGCGATTGGAACATTAATCGCACGTGTTTTTATGGTCATTTATATGCACTATATTCTTTCTAAAAACGAAAAATTCAAATCCTTTTTTAAGAATTTTGGTTGGCAATCTTTTCAAAAAAGCGTTTCAGATAAAATCATTAAGTTGGGTATTCCTTCTTCCTTACAAATGTTTTTTGAGGTCGCTTTATTTACCGGCGCCATTTGGTTGTGCGGTATGATTGGAACTACCAGTCAGGCAGCCAATCAAATTGCATTAAGTTTGGCTTCGCTAACCTTTATGTTTGCGATGGGATTAAGTGTTACGGCTATGATTCGGGTAGCCAATCAGAAAGGATTAAATGATTATAAAAAACTAAATACGGTAGCGCATTCTATTTTTTTAATGGCCATTATTTTAGAAATTATTTTTGCAATAGTTTTTATGTTAGGAAGTCAGTTTTTCCCTTCGTTTTTTGTAAATTCAGAAATGGCATTAAACGCATCTGAAATTAAAGAAGTACTTTCTGTATCCTCAAAATTATTAATTATTGCTGCTTTTTTCCAAATTTCAGACGGAATTCAAGTAGTGGTTTTGGGCGCATTACGTGGTTTACAAGATGTAAAAGTTCCAATGTATTTAACTTTTATTGCGTATTGGATAATAGGTTTTCCTATTTCCATTTATTTAGGATTATACACAAATTTAAAAGCCGAAGGTGTTTGGATTGGCTTATTAGCCGGATTAACAGCTGCTGCATTGATGCTTTATTTCCGATTTAGATTTCTATTAAAATTACATAGATAAAGGACAAAAGATAAAAGATGAATGACAAAAGATTTGTACTTTTGAAAATTCAAAATTCAAAATTTATAATTTACAATTCAAAATTTTAAAATATGGAATTACCAAAATTTGTAATAGGCGACAACACTGATTTTCCGAATGATATTTTTGTTATTCATTTAGAATATCCAAGATTTTTCATCAATCTTAAAGACGATTCAGTTGAATTTTTAGAAGATGTTGAAGAAGAAGATCAAACCGAGTTAGAAGCTGAAATGGAGCATTTAATTACGCTTGCAGGCGAATTTTATGACCGAGAAATGGAACGTTACGAAAAAGCATAAAAAAAACCGATAGTTTTCTATCGGTTTTTTTTAATCTAATAATTTAAAAATCTAAGAAATCTAACAATCTAAGAAGTCTAACTTAAGAACTGCAGCTTAACATAGAACTTCCAATTTTTTGTCTTGCCCAATCGGGTCTTTTTGCAAACCATTTTTCAAATTCAGGCTGTTCATCATACGGATGCAAAAGAAGTTTGTACAATTCATTCAATAACGAATAATCTTCTTTTTCTGCCAATTCAATCGCCATTTGCGCCATATAATTACGTAAAACATATTTCGGATTCACCGAATTTTGAAGTGTTTTTCGCTCTTGGTCTGAAAGTAATTCTTTATTTAAAAGGGTTACATAATGTGCAAACCAAAAATGCCAAGTTTCTAAAATAATGCCAGTAACCTCTTCAGGTTTATAAAAAGCGGCAGTAATTTTTGATACACAAACTTCACTTGTATCTGTTTTTTCAATCTGATTTAGATTTCTAAAGAAAATCGTATAATCAGTTTCTGTTTGTTCTAAATTATATAGCAATTGTTGAATCAGCTTTTCGTTTTCGTCATTTTTGGATGTAATACCCAATTTTTTCATCATCATTTCTAAAAAATCTTCATCGTATTTTTTGGCATAATCATTAAGAATTTCTTCCAAAGGTGCTGCTTCTTCAATTAGCGGATATAACGCATTTGCCAACTGATATAAATTCCATAAAGCAATATTAGATTGGTTGCCAAATCGGTATCTTTTTCCTGCTGCATCAGTTGTATTGGGTGTCCAATTCGGATTGTAATCTTCAAGCCATCCGTAAGGTCCGTAATCAATGGTGATGCCGTGAATACTCATATTATCGGTATTCATTACACCATGTACAAAACCCACACGTTGCCAATGAAGTAGTAATTCTCTTGTTTTTTTGGCAACAATTTTAAAAAATGCAATGTATTTTTCTTTTCCCGCTGTATTAATTTCAGGATAGTAAGTTGTAATCGTATAATCGGCAAGTAATTTTAAATTCGGAATGTCATTTTGTGAGGCAAACAATTCAAAACTTCCAAAACGAATAAAACTTGGTGCTATTCTGCAAACAATTGCCCCTTTTTCTAATGCTGCATTTCCATCGTACATGACATCTCGAACCACTTCGTCACCAGAGGAAACTAAAGATAAAGAACGTGTTGTTGGAACACCCAAATGAAACATAGCTTCGCTGCATAAATGTTCACGAATAGAAGACCGCAACACTGCCAAACCATCAGCTCGTCTGGAGTAGGGAGTAGGACCTGCTCCTTTTAATTGTAACGTAAAGAGTTGTTTGTTGTATTCAATTTCACCTAAAACAATAGCTCTACCATCGCCCAATTGTCCTGCCCAATTCCCAAATTGATGACCAGCATAGTTCATAGCAAACGGTTTAGCGTTTCCTATAATTTCGGCACCAGAAATTAAATTTAAAAACGCCTCTGAAGCAACAAAATCATCCGAAAAACCAATTAAATTCTGAACTTCTTTGGAAAGATGAATCAATTTTGGGCGACTTGGTATTTTTGGTGTTACATACGAAAAAGCAGCATTATTTACTTGACGCGTATAGTTTTCTTCAATTGGATCTGAAGGTAAATTTGTATTGAATTTATGTAGAAATTGAATAGACATTAGCTTTAAATAATTCACAAAGTTACAGAATAAAATTTTTAAATATTGTCTATTAAAATGTATATTTGTGTCAAATTTCATAACATGAATGCTATAGCTATAAAATCTAAGTTAGAACTTTATTTTCAGCAGTTTAGAAAAGATATTATCGGTATTAATCAATCGTTTGTTTCGCCTTTTGGTGAACAAAACATTATATATACAGATTGGACGGCAAGCGGAAGATTGTTCCGACCAATTGAAGAAAAACTAATGGATACTTTTGGACCTTTTGTAGCCAATACGCATACCGAAACATCAATAACTGGAACAGCAATGACGATGGCATATCATGAAGCACGTCACATTATTAAGCATCATGTAAACGCTACAGATAATGATGTTCTAATTACAGACGGAACTGGAATGACGGGTGTAGTAAATAAATTACAACGTATTTTAGGATTGCGAATTCCAGAAAATTTAAAAGAATATACTACCATTCCTAATGAAATTAAGCCAATTGTGTTTATATCGCACATGGAACATCATTCTAATCAAACATCTTGGTTAGAAACTATTGCCGATGTGGTAGTGATTCCAGCAGATGAAAATGGCTTGTTTTCTATAGATAATTTCACAAAATTAGTGTATGAATATAAGGATAGAAGTTTTAAAATTGCATCTATAACTTCTTGTTCAAACGTAACAGGAATTCGAACACCATATCACGAAGTAGCAAAAATTATGCATCAAAATAACGGTGTTTGCTTTGTTGATTTTGCCTGTTCAGGACCTTACGTGGAAATTAATATGCATCCAGAAGATAAAGAAGCGTATTTAGATGCGATTTTCTTTTCGCCACATAAATTTTTAGGCGGACCTGGTTCTTGTGGTGTGATGATTTTTAACAAAGAATTGTATAAAAATAACATTCCAGATTGTCCTGGTGGTGGAACAGTTTCTTGGACAAACCCTTGGGGCGAACACCAATATATTGACAATATTGAAGATAGAGAAGACGGTGGAACACCTGGTTTTTTACAAGTGATAAAAACCGCGCTTGCGATTCAGTTGAAAGAAAAAATGGGTGTGCAATCTATTTTAGAAAGAGAACACGAATTGGTTGATTATATTTTTGAACGATTAGCACCAATTGAAAACATACATATTTTAGCATCAGAACACACGGATAGGTTAGGAGTAATTTCATTTTACATTACCGATTTACACTTTAATTTAGGGGTAAAATTATTAAATGATAAATTCGGAATTCAAGTTCGTGGTGGTTGTAGTTGTGCTGGAACATACGGACATTATTTGTTAAATGTAAACCAAGAAACCTCAAATTCAATCACTTGCAGTATAAATAAAGGCGATTTAACCAACAAACCAGGTTGGATTAGAATGTCAATTCATCCTACAACTACGTCAGAAGAAATTCAATTGGTTTGTGATGCGATTATTGATGTAGCTGAAAACTTCACCTCTTGGCAAGAAGATTATATTTATAATCCTATAAAAAACGATTTCAATCATAAAGACGATACTAAGCCAGAAGTAGCTATGGTAAAAAGTTGGTTTCTTTAAACACAGAGGAACATAGGAAAATATAAAATAGTTTGAGCAGCTTAGCTAAATAAAGAAAACATTGACAGGCTTAGTTTTTACTTTACTACTTTGTTACTTTGTTACTTTTTACTTTGTTACTTTTTACTTTTTCCTTTAACCCTTCACCTTTAACCCAAATCACCTCATATGCTTCCAACGTTTATGCGTCCACAAGTAAAATTCTGGTGCGTCATAAATTTGTTGTTCAACTAATTTTAGGAAATTATCGGTGATTTCGTAATTTGGAAAATTTTTTGTGTTGCCATCGGAAAGTACTTCAAAACTTGCTTCGTAATACCCGCGTTTTAGTTTTTTAGTTTTTAAGAAAATCACATTCATATCGTATTTTTTGGCTAACATTTCGCCACCGGTATGCACAGGAACTTCGATTCCCATAAATTTTTCCCAATGGTGTGTAGTACTTAATTTTGGCGATTGGTCACTAACCAAACCATATAAACTATAATTTTTATTTCTAAAATTAGTAGCCATCGTAGGAATGGTTTCTTTACTATCGATTAAATTACTTTTAAATTTAGAACGAATTTGACGAACTAATTTATCAAAATACGGATTGGCTAATTTTTTATACACGCCATAACCCATAAAATGAATATGATAATTCATAGAAACGGCCCATTCGTAACTTGCATAATGCGCACATAACAAAGCAATACTTTTTTCTTTTTTTTCTAATTCATAATACACTTCCATATTTGAAAAGGTATAGCGTTTTTCAATTTCCTTTTTTTTAATAGATAATGTTTTTATCATTTCAAGAAACAAATCGCACAGGTGGGCGTAGAATTTTTTCTCAATATCCGTTCTTTCTTTTTCAGATAGATGCGGAAGTGCTAAGGCTATATTACCACGTACCACTCTTTTTCTATATTTAAAAATGCGATAAACAAGAAAGTACACACAGTCAGATAATAAGTACAATACAGGAAAAGGTAGTATAGAGATTATCCAAATGAAAGGGTAGATGATAAGATATAATAGAAATTGCATGAATGTTTTTTTTACAAATATACATGTTTTGTTTTTTCTTAGAAAATTATGGCAAAATATGTTTTTGGTATTGATTTTTCAATATTTATAGTACCTTTAGCTTCATTAAATTATTAGATATGTATTCTATTTCAACCATTATTATTGTTATTACAGCTTTGGCTACGTTTATGGGTTTGTCCAATGTTGCTTTTTTTGATCGTTTTAAATTCAATATTTCAAAAATTAAATCAGGCGAACAATTTCGTATGATTACATCCGGTTTTTTACATGCCGATTGGTTTCATTTTGCATTTAACATGTTTAGTTTTTGGAGTTTTGCTAATTTTTTAACTCAAGAATTTAGTACCACAAATTTTCTACTTATTTATTTTGGAAGTATGTTAATTGGTAGTGTATTAACCTACTATATACATAAAAACGAACCCTATTATTCTGCAATTGGGGCTTCGGGTGCGGTTACAGGAATTATTTATTGCGCCATTTTATTGTATCCAGAAATTGAGTTAAGAATGTTTTTTGCCATCCCGATACCAGGATATATTTTTGCTTTTCTGTATTTGGGATATTCCGTTTATGGTATGAAAGGGAGAAATGATAATATTGGGCATACCGCACATTTAGGTGGTGCAATTGGTGGTTTACTAATTACATTACTTTTAGTACCAAGTTTGTTTCAATCCCGATTAATTTTTATTGGGATTTTGTTAATCCCAATTGCGATTTTAATGTATTTAGTAAAAACAAAAAAAATATAATTGGCATACTATTTGATTTCAAGATACTATCCTAAATATATCATTTATGAAATCGCCATAGACAAACTCGTTTGCATGCAAACAGCAATGAAAATAAAGCGATACCATATGACCTTAAAAAAAATAAATATTTACATATGAAAAAAGTTATTTTACTACTTACAGGATTCATTTCTATGGTAGGAATGAGTCAAGAACAATCCAAATTTACGCCACAAATTTCTATTTCTGGTGAAGGAAAAATTTTAGTAACGCCTGACATTGCAGTAATTCAATTGGGTGTTCAGAATAACGGAAAAGATCCTAAAGAAGTCAAACAATTAAATGATGTTACGATTGATAAAGTCATTGCTTACATCAAAAAAATTGGAATTCCGGTAACAGATTATCAAACCACGCAATTGAGTTTGTACAAAAATTATGATTACGAAAAAAAGAAACATTCGTATCAAGCCAATCAAACTATTTCGGTTACCTTAAAAGACATTTCTAAATACAATGCGTTTATGATGGATGTAATGGAAACAGGCATAAATGTAATAAATGGTGTAGAATTTAAATCTTCAAAAATGGAACAGCTTGAATCCGAAGCAAGAAAAAAAGCCATTTTAAACGCTAAGAAAAAAGCAGAAGATTACGTTTCAGTGTTACCAGGACAGAAAGTTGGAAAAGCCATTACAATTTCTGACAATTCACAAACGAGTTATCCTCAACCTGTTTTTTTAGAAAAGAGTTATTTGACTGATGTAGAAACGAAACAGCCAAGAGAAATATTGGCTATTGGTGAAATTGAAATTGTATCCAACGTTTCAGTTTCCTTTGTTTTAGAATAAACAACTTGACATAAAATAGAAAAGCCAGAATATACTTCTGGCTTTTTATAATCTAAGAATGGCGAGTAGCCATAAACAGCTTTTTAAAGGTTTTATAACGTTCCGGCGCTTGGCGAGGTTGCGAGCTTCGGAACTGATTATTTTCTATCAAATATAAAATTTCTTGCGAAACATAAACGTGAATTTACTACAAAATTCGCAATCTTGCCAAACGCCTGTTACCAGCAGTTTTTTTTATTCATAGTTTAATTCTATTCCTCTTTTTTTACATTTTTCGATTATACTTTTCAATTTTTCGTTGTTGAATTTATTTTCTCTAATATGTAAATATTTCAATTTAGGAAGTTCAAAAATTTCATTTGGCAAATCTTTTATGTTATTTCCATTTACTGCAAGATATTCAAGATTATGCATTTCACTAATTCTTTTTGGTATTGAGTCAATCCCATTAAATCCTATTGTCAAGTCTTTGAGTTTTGGAAAGTTGAAAATGTCTTTAGGGAATTTATTGAAAGAATTTGTGTGAATATTTATGCTTTCTAAATTTTTAAGTTCCAAAAGTCCTTTTGGTATTTCAGTTAAGTTTTGATTATTAATAACAACTTCTGTTTGCTCAAGATAACTTTTTTTATTTTCATAACCATTTTGTAAATTATTATGAATTTTTTGATTTTCAAGTAATTTACAAATTTCTTCTGTTTTCAAGTCTCTAAAACTATAATCAACATTCCCTTTAATATTTACTGAACCAGTTAAATATTCAAACTTATAATTTTCTTTTCCATAACAATTACAAGTTTCAAAATTGCTAGTTGCAAAATTCTCCATTATTATCTTATTGTCAAATGAATATTTTTGTTTGTAGTCGTTTTCGTTTGAAGAAGTTAAAACAATTCCATTTTTCGGGACATAAATTTTATTATTTGTGAAAAAATTATTCGGTAGTTCCTTTTCACCTTTTACGTTGAAAATAATTATAAAATTTTCGTTATTACCTACAAATGGTTTGTTTTGATTTGGTAAATAAATTTCAGTTCCAACATTGAAATTTACGTAATAGAGACTATGAAAGACAATATAAATCCCGATTAAAATCCATTCTATTTGTTTTCGATTACTTATTTCCGCTTTTTTCATTATGAAACTTGTAAGTAACATAATTAGATAAATTCCCCAAAGCCAAATTAAAACACCGATTCCCCAAAATCCGAATAAAAAATATACTAATAAACCTATTACAGGAAAAACAATTAGGCTAAATGAATATATCGGATTTTTTCTCATAAAATTGATGGTAACGTTCCGGCGCTTGGAGAGGCTGCGAACTTCGGAACCGATTATTTTCTATCAAAGATAAAATTTCTTGCGAGAAATAAACGTGAATTCACCACAAAATTCGCAATCTTGCCAAACGCCTTTTAACGCCTGTGATTATCGTCTAATTTCAATTTTGCCATATGACAAGTAAAGTTCATAAAGATCTTCAATATAAAATTCCTGACTGCCAACATTGTTTTTTAGCAGTGCTTCATTTTCTATGTAAACTCCTTCTAAATACTTGGGGCGTTGGAATTTTAATACAAGTTTAAAAACATCTCTGTTATATAATTTCTTTACATTATTATTTTTATTCGCACTAGGCCATTCGATAAATTCTCTACAAGATTCTATGGCGTAAATTTTTTTTCCAAAAATTGCTTGATCTGAAATTTCAACGACTTCAAATTCTCTAATTCGACCGTACACTTCTGAATCTACACATAGCTTAATTTCAGTATCCGGTTTGATAGGCCTTACTGAAATAGTAAAAGTATCAACATAAATTCCATTTTGTCCAAAAATCTGGCTACAAAGTCCAATAGAAAATATTATCGTGAATAGGGTTTTTCTCATAATAGCTGGTAACTTGTATATATACGAATGTTTTGTTTCGCTTTTTATTTAATTCAAATATAATACTATTTTCTTACAAATCTTCAAAGGGGATTTTAATTTGTTGAATGCTACTACCTCAAAAATAAGTGTGTTTCAATCGCAAAATTTCTCTTAATAAAACAGAGTTACTTCATAGATGGTGTATAGATACTCCATAGATAGTGTATGGATAGTGTATGGATAGTGTATGTGAGATGTTTTTGGTTTTTAAGTGTATTACTATTTTCTTGCACTGTAATTTACGGATTCTTTACTTTTGTAATACTCCCGTTTTCGGCTATATTTAAAGTACTTTCCGGAATATCGGCTTTTGTAAGTTCTTTTATTTCTTTTAAGGCAGCCTGTTCTTCATCTAGTAAAGGACCTCCTTCACCAATTTGTTTGGTAGAATATATTTTGCCAGAAATAAATTTCCCATCCGTAGTTAGTTGTAATGCTACTATTGGCGCAATACCATTAGCACCAGATAAATTAAATCGTCCATATGTAGCAAAATTTCCTAAACTATAGGCTATAAATCGGTCTTTGTATAAATCAATAGCACGCGTTACGTGAGGCCCGTGACCAAATACAACATCGGCTCCAGCATCAATTGCCATTCTGGAAAATTCATACGGGTTGCCTCTGTTTTCTCCTAAAAATAGCTCGGTTTCTCGAGTTATATGTTTTTTTGTAGCTCCTTCAGCACCTCCATGAAAAGAAACAATAACAATATCACAAACGCTGTTTAAATGTGAAATTATTTTTCGAGCATTCTCGTAATCATTTATTTTAATCGTCCCATTATTCGGTGCAAATGCTGCAAAGCCATACTTTACGCCTCCTTTTTCAAAAGTGGTATAAGGACAGGCTTCTAAACCGGCATGAGGGATTCCTAATTTATTTAAAATTGAGGTAGTGTTTTTAGTTCCTATTGCACCAAAATCGCGCACATGATTATTTGCAACACTTAGTAAATTAAAACCTGCTTCGGCAAAATAATTTGCATAGTGGTCGGGCATTTTAAAGGCATAACAAACCGCTGGATTGTCACATTTTTTTACGTCACCTTCGCCAGAAAGTAATACGCCTTCTAAATTTCCAAATGATACATCAGCACTACTAATAATGGCTTTTACAGGTTGTAAAATATCTTTTCCATCATTGGGTGGTAAATAGCTAGTATTCGGAAAATTAGTACCTAACATCATATCGCCAACACCAATTATTGTTACGGTTTCAGAGGAAGTTTTTGTACTATCTTTTTTAGTAAGGTTGGTTTGTTTTTCCTTGTCCAACTTTGAAGTGGATAAGGCTCGCGTTTCTAATGTAGTTTCAGATGATTTACTAGAATCCAGCAAATTATATTTGCAGCCAATAAGCAAGGTAAAACTGGTAATTAATCCTAAAAATATCAAATAAATAGATTTCATTTGTGTTATGAGTTTACTTTTTTGTAAAGATAAGAAAAATCTAATACATCATTGCTTTTGAGCTTATTTTCAAGTTTTTACAAAACAAAAAAGCACCTCGTTAGAAGTGCTTTTGTGGGGAGAGCAGGATTCGAACCTGCGAAGTTTTCACAGCAGATTTACAGTCTGCCCTCGTTGGCCGCTTGAGTATCTCCCCAGGCCATTTCGATTGCAAATATATAATTGTTTTTTATTGTTGCAAACTTATTTTTGGGTAATATGTAAATTATTTTATAACCTTCTGAAAACTAAAAACATAAAAAAATCCCATTTAATTCTTTCAAATAAAATGGGATAATTATTTATTATTTTATACCTAATATTTCTTTTACTTTAGCTTTTAATTCTTCGCCTCTAAGGTTTTTAGCTATAATATTTCCTTTTGCATCTAAAATAAATGTGGCTGGAATGCCATCAACTTCATATGCCATTGCAATAGGATCTTCCCAACCTTTTAAATTAGAAACCTGAGTCCACGTTAATTTGTCTTTTGCAATAGCAGCTTTCCATTTTGCAGCGTCTTCATCTAATGAAACACCAATAATATTTAAACCTTTACTGTGTAATTCATTATAAATGCCAACTACATTTGGATTTTCTGCTCGGCAAGGTCCGCACCAAGAAGCCCAAAAATCAATAATAGTAACTTTTCCTAACGATTCTTTTAACGAAAAGGTTTTGCCATCTGTCGTTTTTGATGAAAAATCAGGAGCTTTCGTTACTTTTTTTTTTCTGGAGCAGCGGCTTTTAATTGCGCGTCTAATGCTTTTTTTACATTTTTACCGCTTTTTGTTCCGTGTAATTTTTTGTCTAATTTATCAAATGCTTCTTTCGCATCTTTTCCTTGCATCATTCCTCTACTAACATAATTTTCTAAAAATAACATCGAAAGTATAGAACTTGGATTGTTTTTCATAAAATCTTTAGATTTCGCATCCATCTTAGCAGAAATAGATTGCGCTAATTTGCCATATTCTTGATTTAGTTGGGTCTGAACAGCTACATCATTGGTTTCCATAGCTTTTTTCATGGCTTCATTGTTGTTCTTCTGAAAATCCATAATCGGTTTGTTAATAAGTACCGATTCATCTGTATATTTTTGAAACAAATCATTATCAGTTGTTCCAGATATTTTTGATTTTTGAATGTCTTTGATGTCAAAAGCAATTGCTATCGTACCACTTTCAATAATAAAAGGTAGTGCTTTTTTAGATTGATATTGTGGATCAATTACACCTTCAATACTTACAATACCTATTTCTGGAAGTTCGCTTTTTCCTTCAAATTCAAATTTT